>NZ_JBSIPA010000113.1:0-16002 GCF_053574605.1 Caballeronia sp. M23-90
CGTGCCGGCGTCGCCGGCAGCTGCATGCGCGGCCGGCAAAGCGGACCACGCTGCACCAGCGAGAAGCATGGCCAATACGCGTTGACCCGTTAGCCTGCGAATAGATGATTTCATGACGCACTCCGATGTATCGCTCAAGATGAAGCAGATTGTTATCCCAAACTTGCAGCGCTGTATAGCGGCCGGCACCCCTTGTTTCAAGGTAGCAAATCTTTCGCTTTCCGGTCATGCAGATGCCGCCAAAAGTCTTTCCCTTGCGGCCATTAGTGGGCTGGCGCACCAGAACAACAAGACGCATCGACCATAATCGTTTCATGCGGTGCTGCAATGCACTCACCGCTACGGGCTCGGGGGCCGGCAAACATGCACAGAACAATCGACGAACATTGCATCGAAGAGGATATTGCTGAAGAGGGCATTCCCCATGCTTCAGCAGGGGCGGCCGTAAGCAACGCCCGTGTCATCGACCTGAGCCTGGCGGGCAAGGGCAACTACGTCGCGAAACGCGGCGCGTTGACGGAAGTCGTGTGGTTCTTCCTCGAAGCCGCGATCATCAACAACAAGTTCATACCGGTATCCGCCGTACGCGTCTGGCTGCTGCGCCGCTTTGGCGCGCGCATTGGCGCCGGATGCCGCATGCCCCATCCGATCCGCGTGAAGGCGCCGTGGAATCTGGAAGTGGGCGACAACTGCTGGTTCGGCGTGAACGCCTGGATCTACAACCAGACTTCGATTCGCATTGGCTCGAATGTCTGCATCTCACAAGACGCATTTCTCACGACCGGCTCACACGATCTCGCGACGAACATGGATTTGCATGTCAAGCCGATCGTGATCGAGGACGGTGTGTGGATCACATCGAAATGCGTCGTACAAATGGGTGTGACCATCGGCCGCTCGACAGTGGTGACGCCGCTGTCAGTGGTACATCGGTCGCTTGAAGCAGAAGGTGTGTATGGCGGCAATCCGGTACGGTTTATCAGGAAACGTTTCACCGCCTGAGCTAAAACGGGGCCGTATTCATGTAGGGTTTCATTCGCAATGTGCCGCGCGCGTAGACCAGCGCGCTTGGCCGCATGTGCCTTTATCTTGGCGGGTAACGAAGCGCGCGTCCTACGACTATTACACGCAGGTAAGACTGGCTGATAAGGCTGGTCGATCTGGCTGGGATGATCTCCAGACTGCATGTGGACTGTTCGGACTCGTGTGATGTTTCGTTAGATGAAAGATGGCCGGGTTCTGTCCGGCGCCGGCGGTACAGCGGTACAGCGGACCGCGCGACGCGCTACGGCAGCGAAGCGTTTCTATAACGGGTGGCGACAGCGGATAAGCCGGCAAGACGATTTGGCGAAGCGCTGCACACGAGAGGGAGCACGGGGATGTTCATTGACAGCCGGAATGTAGAGCAGAACGCGGTAGTGAAGACGACCGTCTGCATCATCGGGGCAGGGGTCGCGGGGATCACGCTTGCGCTCGAGTTGGATAAGCAAGGCGTCGATACCGTCCTGCTGGAAAGCGGTGGGTACAAGCCGGACGACGCCACGCGCGATTTGTATCGCGGCGAGAACGTAGGTATTCCTTATACGTATGCCGACGGCAGCCGCAGCCGCTTTCTTGGCGGCAGCAGCAATTGCTGGGGCGGCTGGTGCCGTCCGCTCGATTCGTGGGACTTCGAAAAACGCGATTGGGTGAAGGATAGCGGCTGGCCATTCGGACTCGACGAGTTGCGTCCTTACTATGCCCGCACGCATGCGTTGCTCAAGCTCGGCGAAAACAATTTCGACCCGGCGTACTGGGAAGCGGCCATCGGCCGTGACGATGTGAAGCGTCATCCGCTGCCAAGCGGCACGATCCGCGACACGATCTCCCAGTTCAGCCCGCCGGTGCGCTTTGGCAAGGTGTACAAGGCCGTGCTCGGCGAGTCGTCGCATGTGCGCGTGTTTCTCAACGCGAACGCGATGAACATCGGCACTGACAGCGAAGCGAGGCATGTTTCGCAGATCGATGTCGGCACGTTGAGCGGCCGGCGGTTTTCTGTCTCCGCGAAGATCTTCATCCTGGCGACGGGTGGTATCGAGAATGCGCGGTTGCTGCTTGCGTCGAACAAGGTGCAGGCGGAAGGGCTCGGGAACGGCAACGATGTGGTCGGCCGCTACTTCATGGACCATCCGCGCACCATGCAGGGCAGCATCAAGTTCAAGAAGCCGTGGGCGCGCAACAAGCTCTACGACATCAAGTATCACTATCAGAATGCATCGGTGTCGGCGCATGGACAGTTCATCTCGTCCCAGTTCGCATTGACGCAAAAGGTGCTCGAGCGCGAGCGTTTGCTCAATGCGCGCGTGTGGTTCTACTCGGTGTTTCGCGGCGAGAACACGGAAGGCGCTGAAGCGTTGATCCGATGCAAGCAGGCCGTCTTGCAAAAGGATCAGCCTGGCTGGAGTTTTTCGCAGGACCTGCTGACCATGGCGTCGCATCCTGTGGACACTGCGTGCTTCGGTCTTGCGCGACTGTTGCAGCCGCGTCCGCTCATCACCGACGTCAAATTCCAGACGATCGTCGAGGCCGAGCCGAATCGCGACAGCCGTGTCACCTTGTCGTCGCAAAAAGATGCGCTGGGCATGAATCGCGTGAAGGTGGACTGGCAACTGACCGAGTTGGTCAAGCGCACGTTCGACCGTACCGTCACGCTGCTCGCAGAAGAAATGCAGCGCACGGGGGTGGCCGACGTGCAACTCGACGAGCCGCTGGAAGGCAAGCCGTGGCCTGCGCAACTGGAAGGCACGTGGCATCACATGGGCACGACCCGCATGCACGATTCGCCGAAGTACGGCGTGGTCGATCGCAATTGCCAGGTGCACGGCATGAGCAACTTGTTTGTGGCGGGCAGTTCGGTATTTCCCACGGTCGGGGCGAATTTCCCGACCATCACGATTGCAGCAATGACCTTGCGGCTGTCGGAACATATTCTGAAGGCGTTGCGGGGTGAAGTCTCGCCGCTGGCATCGGTGACATCGATTGGAGCGGGCGCCGAGCGCCGCGTGTCCGAAGAGTCGATGCCGTATGCCGCATCGAAACTTCATGCGCCTTCGGATCTTGCCTTCATGGCGAAGAAGTAGGGCGGCTTGTTTATCGGATAGGTTTGGTTGTTTTTATCCGGTATTCGTAGCCGATTTGAGGAACCCGCCGGTGGAGACATCGGCGGGTTTTCTTTTTGCTGGCGCTCGTTTTGGGCTTTCGCGCGGTGTTTGATGATGCTTGCGAAGGGGTTTTTGCTGCGGTCGGGGTCTATGCTGGGTTGCTGCTTTTCAGGTCATCGCGCGTTTTGCTCTATCTGACTTTTTTAGCGCTTTTAGCCACTGTGCGTGGCGGCACTTCATTTCTTTTTCCAACGGCGAAAAAGAAACGAAGCAAAGAAAACGCCTCCCCACCAAGGGCTCATAAGTGTCCCGAGCGTGCACGTTTAACTGTTTGGTACTTCAGAAGAACGCTCGGCGCCGCAATCACCAACACTTGAACCCCTCCCCCTCCGAACCCCTACATCCACACGCTTCGCCACCAGTGGTCTCGGGCAAGTTCTTAAGGCTTTGGATTGTTGCGGCTCTATGCGGTTTGTACGCTTTGGAGGGGGCCGGCGTCTTCTCTTGCGCCTGTCTGCAAGACGCGCAGCAGGTCCTTCGACATGGCGTCGACCGTGAAGCGGCGGTGGAACGTGTCTTTCGCTTGCCCACGCATTGCGGCCGCTCGCGATGGGTCGAGTTCCAGCCATCGCGTAAGACTCGATACCGTTCCCTCTACCGTGTCGGTTGCAACGAAACCCGCGCCGTCTGCTTCCACCTCGCGCCAGATGTTGACCTTGTTAGAGATGAGCGCCGGCAAGCCGCAGCCCAATGCCTCAGCAACCGCTATGCCGAAGTTCTCCTGATGGGACGGCAGAACAAATGCATCGCTCGCCTGGAATGCACCCCACTTCATATCGCCAAGCAGCATGCCTGTCCACGTGATGCGGTTCGCTATGCCAAGCTCCGCTGCAAGTTTTTGCAGGGTCGGGGTCCAGTCGCCACCGTCCGGGCCGGCCATCACCAGATGCGCCGCCGGATCAATATCGCGGATCTGCGCGAATGCCTTGATCAGCAGATCACATCCCTTCTTCTCATGGATGCGACCGAGGAACAGCAACAGCCGCTTCTCCTTGAGTTCGGGGTATGCGGTGAGGAATGCGTCGCGTACCGGCGCCGATGCTGCCGGCGGCGGGTTCGTACCGAATGCCACGACTTCTTCGTTCGCCTTGTACAAACGGAACGATTGCCGCGCGAGTACGCGTTCTTCTTCTGCCGTGAAAAGCACGCGTTTCGCGTCGCGTAGTACGCGATATTCCGCCCACGGCCAGTAGAGCGCCTTCTTCAAATGCTTCAGCGGGTAGGTGCGCTTGAACCACGGGTCCAGCATGCCATGCGGGAAGACGTAGTACGGCACCTGCATGGCATGCAGCGCTTTCCATGCACCATAGCTGTGGTATTGCCACAAGCCGTTGATGATGACGGCATCGAAGCGCATAGCGTTTTGCTTGAGCCACGGCACGAGGTTCGGCGTCAGGCCGTAATTGCCCTTCGACGGACCCAGCGCATGCACCGTCAGCGGGAACGCAGCGAGCCATGGTGCGGCAGGGTCATCGAGTGTGACGACTTCCACGTCGTGACCGAGCGCCGCCATGTTGACGCCGCTTTGACGCACGCCTTCGGTAGGACCTCCGGCACGCGGGTCGATAGTCGATAACAAATGCAGGATCTTCATGGCCAGGCGCGCTCGATGTTGAATCGTGTCATTGATAAAAAGCCGCGTGAGCCTTATGCCGATGTAAAGCGCGACATCCCGTCACGGCTTTCTTCCAGCGCGGACACATGGCCCGACGGATGCATCGGCATGGAGACGGGCGTGCCGGCAGGCGCCGGCGCGGGTGTTCCGGGACGGCGCTTCTTCGGCATGCCGCGTGAGGCCGCGAGTTCTGCGTTGCGTACTTTCATTGCATATGAAAGGCGCGTGTAGGTCGCGACCAGCAAGCCGAGCGCAACACCAAACACGAGACCCGAATAGCGCGGACCGAGTGGATTACCGCCAATGGAAGTCGCAGGCAATGCAGCCAGCAACAATAGCGAGCGTCCCATGACCGGCAGGTACAGCAGGTCGGGTGCGCGCCGGCGCCATGTGCGATACGCAAAGCCGCCGATCGCGAGTGCGAACAAGATCGCAAGCGGCATCCAGAGGCCGAACATCAGGCCGCCGGCAAACAGTTGATACACCCAGAAGTTGTGACCCGCGGCAAACTCGCGGATCGCATAGAAGTCCTTCTTGGAGAACTGGCCGGCAAGGTAGGGCAGGTAATCAGGCGAGTAGTGATACACCGCGCCATAGCCTCTGCCCGCGATCAACGCAGAAGGCGTCGATGTGACCTGGTCGTACTGGTCTTTCATTTCGGCCAGGCGGGTGATCGTGGTCGGATCGCGCCCGGACGTGGTCTCTTTCGATGCAAAGATGCGCTGCGTCCAGTGATCGGCGACTTCAGGGAAAAACGATGCAGCGCCTGCCGTCATCACAGCGATCAGCACGCCTGTCATGAGCGCGCGCATGCCTGCCCGAACCAGATGGCGCGGCGACGGCGCCGACAGCCAGGTCGCGAACATGAACAGCACGACAGTGCCGACCAGCAGGCTTCGCGTGACGCTCAGCAACTCGATCAGGATCGTGCCGAGGAAGATTGCAAGCGTGAATTTCGTAAAGCGTTTCGCAACGACGAACTGATGCAGGATGACACCCTGCAAACCAAGAAACGTCACCGATACGATCCGGTAGCGCACGTCATCGAGCGGACCGCCGCTCGTCACCATGCCGTACACGAAACTGAAAACGAGTGAAATGACCATCGACCAGAAGATCGCCTTTTCGAAGGCAGCAAGACGATCGCCTTCCCATGGCCGGCACGCAGCGAGATAACCAAGCAGGAACAGGCCGAAGGGCAGCAGGGTACGCAGGTAGTTGCCGAAGTCGTTGCCTTGGAGGACTTGCGCCACGATGCTGCCGACCACCGTCATGATCGTGGCAGCCGTGATGATCGAGCGGAACCTCGAACGGCGTGTGAAGCTCGGTGCAATCAGCCAGAGCACGAGGCCCCCGGCCAGCACCGGCAGCGTCATGAGCACCTGTATCACGTGGCTTCCCGCGTCTTCCGCCGCTTTGTAGTCGAGCGACAGCGGGATTAGAAACAGCCAGATCCACAAGTTCGTATATTTGTTGCGCATGGCGGGTCTCTCTTCGACTCTCGGTTTTGAGGCTTCGCTTCAAGGCGCGGCTGATGAATTCGGGCTTGGGCGATGCAAAGCGGATTGGTCGGCCAAGGATGCGGCAACCATCGTGTTGCTTCCGTTGCATGTATCGCATAGCGTCATCGAAACCGCCGGAAGAATGCTGCATGAGTGCGCGAACGAACATTCGCTTGCGGCCCGGCTTCGGCGCACTCGAGCGCATCTGTATCCTGCTTTGGCGCATATACGACAGCCTGCAACCGCTCGCTGCGAATATAGCAGTGGCCGAATCGGCTGCATCGGCGCAGGCGGTTAAGCACTAGTCTTCGTCGTGAATCAACGGAGCGCGGCCAGTGCGCTGCCGCATGCAACCCCTCTACACAGGGCCTGCGTTCGTTACCGCAGCGCTCCCCACCGTATCGCAATGCAACGCGCTCAGAACGCGATATGAAACCGTTGCGTGCGGCACGCCGCACTCCCTGTCCGTCAACGGCGTGATGTTGGCGGATGAAACCGGGTCAGTGGGACGAATATTCAGGGACCGCCAGATGGAAGACTCGTCGGGCGTTTTGCCTGCACATCGGGATGAAAGCCGGCACATAAGTCAGGAAATAACTACCGAACATCAGGTCGGAAACGCGGAGCAATCGCCGCAGCAAAGGGGATCACCATGGGCTTGTTCGGCAAACCACGTACACAACAAACATCGAACAGGACGATCGAGCTCGACTTCGTCCGCGGCATTGCGATCATCGCCGTGATGGGCTTTCACTTTCATTCCGTCAAGACCGGTTACTGGTTCGTCAGCGCGATCGAATATCCGCTGAAGAGCTTTGGCCGCGAGGGCGTGAACCTGTTTTTTACACTCAGCGGGTTTCTCGTTGGCGGCCTGTTGCTCAAGCAATATTCCGAGCATGGACGCATTGACGCGTGGCGATTCATCATTCGACGCATCTTCAAGATCTGGCCCGCGTATTACGTGCTGATCCTGTTTCATGTGTTCGCCGGACGTCACCCCACGGACACGTTCCTGTTCCAGAACCTGACCCACATGCAGAACTATCTGGGGACGTCGATCAGCCAGACCTGGAGTCTTGCGGTCGAAGAACATTTCTACCTGTTCCTGCCGGCATTGCTGCTCATTTTCGTGCGCTTCAAGGTGGGTGTGAATGCGATCATCGGCACGTTGCTGTCCATTTGCGGGATCGTGCTGCTGGCGCGTTGCGCGGTGGTATCGAAGGGGGATGTCGATGCTGCGTTCTTCCAGACGCAATACCGCATAGACAGCTTGCTGTTCGGCGTGATCCTCGCCGCGTTCTACTGGATGAAGCCGGACGTCTACAAGAAATTCGCCGATAAAAAATGGCTGCTCCTCAGCATGGTCGCCGTGCTGGTTGCATGGCTCGTGCTGGGAACAACGCACATTGCGCTCGATGAAAGTATCGGCTTCACCATCCAGGCGATTGGTTTCACCGCTGCCATCGTGCTTGCGATCGAATACTCGAAGGGCATTCGCGACTCGCTGCTGTATCGCGGGATTGCATGGATCGGCGTGTATTCGTATGGCATCTATCTCTGGCATTCGCTGGCGCTTGCGCCCGCCGACATCCTCATCCGCAAGACCGCGGCCATGCACGTTCCGCCGCTTGCCGCGTGGTTCGTCGTACTGGCTGCGCAGTTCTGCATTGCAATCGTGATCGGCTACGTGACCACGCGTGCGGTCGAGTTCCCGTTCCTCAAGATCCGCGATGCCTTGTTCCCCGCCAAACAGCGCAAGGGCGAAATGGAAGTGCCCGTGGTGAGCACTCACGTGTCCTGAGCGTATCGACAGAAACCGCCTGGCGACCAGTAGCGCCAAGCGGGTTCCCCTCTTCGTTTTTCCGATAGTCCGAACAGCACGGGCGCCATGTCCGTGCCGCGCCAACCTGTTGCCCGACGCCGACCATGCAAGCACTTCATTACTGTTGCGCAAACGCCGCGAGGACCTGCCGATGACATCGCCCGCTCGCATTGCAGCGCTCGATGCCGGCCGCACGCTTGCCGTCATCGGCGTGATTGCGGTTCATCTCGCGCCCTGGATGGTGACGAGTCCCGTGTGGCTCGATACGCTCGCCAATCTCGGACAGTACGGTGTCCAATGTTTCTTCGTGATCAGCGCGATCACGATTTTTTCATCGATAGAACATGACGCGCAACGTCTCGGGGCAACGCGTGAAGTGCTGCGCAACTTCTATGTGAAGCGTATTGCGCGCATCGCGCCGCTTTATTACCTCGCGATCCTCGGTTACACCAGCATCGAGTTCGCGCTGCACTTCGTGCATGGCCATATACAAACGCCGCACGATCTCTCCGATGTCTTCCTGAACGTGCTTTTCATCCACGCATGGTTTCCGTCGGCAACGGACAGCGTGGTGCCGGGCGGGTGGTCCATTGGCGTGGAGATGTTCTTCTACATGATCGCGCCGGCGCTCGTATTCGTTTGCCGCACGCTGCGTGGATTGATCATGGTTTCGCTGGCGACGGCGCTGTTCGCGCTGTCGTGCTGGTACTTCGGCGCATGCGATGGCGGTCCTGCGTGCCGCGTGGTGAACAACGAGTTCTTCTACTTCTGGCCGCCCATGCAGTTGCCGTGTTTCATCATCGGATTCTGGGTCTGGCGGCTGGCGAGGGATTATCTTGTCGGCGACCGCCAACTGTCCTCACGTGCTTGCGCGAGGCTTGCGGCAGGCGGCCTCGCCGCATTGGTTGCATTGTTTCTCGCAGGCACAGGACGCGGTCTGGCACACGGCGTCGCGCCGACGTTCGCTGCTCTCGCGACCGCCGCCTTGATGCTGTTGCTGACGCGCGTTCCATTCCGAATGTTGAAAGCGCCTGCGACCGTGATGCTCGGAAAATACAGCTTCGGCATCTACGTATGGCACTTCGTCGCCATACTTGCCGTGCGGGCCGTTGTGAGGCTCGACGCCGTGGATGACTTCGCCGAGGATCATGCAGTTCTGGTCTTCGCGGTTTCGATGATCGCGGCTACGGCCCTGGCTTACATTGGCGCGAGAATCACGGCGCGGCGCATCGAGGAACCGTGCGCACGCTGGGTGCGTGAATGGCTGGGCAAAGACCCGGCGGACCCGGCGCGCATCCGTGCAAGAAGTGTTGCAGTGGACGGCACCGAAAGCGTTTGAGGCGGTCAGGCGATAGCTTGCCGCAGCGTCTGCTTGAACTCGCTCAAGGTGTTGCGTTCGAGCAGATGCGGCGCACGTGCCGCCGCTTGCGGGCGAGGTTTGAAGACCTGATCGAGCGCACTGTTGATCGATGCCACCGACAGGTCCTGCACCACCGGTCCGAGCTCACCCGTACGGCAGAACCAGCCGATCAACCCATCGGCCGTTGCGATCACCGGCTTGCCGAAGCGGTATGCCTGCACGAGCACGCCGCTCATGCCGTAATGTCCTTTGTAGCCGAGCCACACGACATCGCAGGCTGAAAAGAGATCGAGTTCTTCTTCGGCGGTAACGAACCGGTCGATGAAAACCGGCGGCGGAGACAACGCAGCCGCCGACGCAAAGAACGCCCGGATTTCATCGTCCTGAGCGCCGGCGACGACAAGCGTGGGTTGATCTGCGCCTTGCCGTTGCGCCAGCGCTGCGGCGAGTTCCTGGATACCCTTGCGCTCGGTGATCGCGCCATATACGAGGACGTGCTTGCCCGCGCCCAGTCCCAGCCGCTGACGTGCAATGGCAGGCTCGGTCGCTCTTGCATCGGGAAACGGATCGGCGAGATATTGCACGGCCGCGCCGTGGTCAGCCTGATAACGGTCCCGTTGACCGGGCGTGCCCGCGCACCATTCGGTGAGCGTCGGGTCGATTGTCAGCAGCGTCTTCAACCCTTGCGTGCGGATCGCGCGCCGGAACAACTGCGCTTTCACGCCGTTCAACATGGGCTCGCGCGGCGCTCTCACGCCGACTTTCGCGTGATGAAAATTGGCGCGCATTGTAATGCCGACCCACGGGGTCGCGCCAAACGGCGAACCCGTAAAAGGCAACGCGTAAAAGAAGTAATCGATGTAAGGCACCACCACGAGCGACACCTTGCGGCCCTGGCTTGCGACACTGAAAGCATGTTTGAAATCGCGGAAGAAACGCACGTAGCTGACTTTCGCCAAGCCTTTCCCGCTATGCGCGAGCGGCGTCACGAACTGGATTCCAAGTTCGGGCCGGTTCTCCTCTGCAATGCGTTTGCTGAGCGAATGCGCAGCATTGGCGGGATCGGTCACGATCACGCACCGGTAACCTGCTTCGCTGTAGGCGGCTGCAGCCCACTCGGCATACCGCCACCGATGCCCGGTGAAATTCGGTTCGATAATCAGCACGGTGTCCCGCGTTTCATTGGCCATGGTCTGTTTTTTTATCGGAAAACGTACAAAAGGTCGTGATGTTCGGGCGGTAAGACGCAGAACGCCGGCGTAATCGCGTGGAACATACAGTCAAGGCGCCGGAAACCCGGCGACTAATGGCAACACTAGCATTGCAGCAAGATTTGCAAGCGACAAAACGTAGGGTATTCCTCTGGCGAAAAAAGACAGTGAGCCAGCGTACATGAGGGCCGATATCAACTACGAGATGGCGCACAACACATGGCGTGGCACGTTACCTTTGCGGAAACCCTGGACCCAAGCATCGCTCATGAAAAGTCAAGTCTCGCCGGCAATCCGTTTGTCGTGCTCTAAATACAAAAAACCGACCCGACGCGAGGAATGTCTGTGAGAGCAGTTCGCTTACCTTTTTCAACCGCGAGCGTGCGTTTCGACCAGGACGCCGCCATCTGGGTCCTGCTGCAGCAGATCGTCGTGCGCGGATTCGTTGCGGTCAAGTTCCTGGCGATCGGGCGCATTCTCGGACCGGCTGCCATCGGCAGCGTCAGCGTGGCGCTGCTTGCGGTCGCGATTGCCGAAGCGCTCAGCGATACTGGCCTGGCGCAAGCCGTCGTGCAGGGCCGTGAGACGCCCAACCGCTCGCAGCTTGGTGCGGTCTGGACCACGCTGGCTTCGCGCGGAGCGTTGATCGCCGTGCTGATCGTGTGCGCCGCGCCATTGATGGATTCACAATTCCATCTCGGCGGCTCGCTGCTGTTGCTGCAAATGGCCGCGCTCTTGCCGCTGATTCGCGGCGTGGCGTCGCCGGCGTATTACATCGTCACGCGCGAACGCGGCTTCATGCGCATTGCGGGCGTGGAGATGTCGTCGGCGTTTCTCGATTGCGCAATCGGCCTGGGGTTTGCGCTGAGCGGCGCCGGCGCTTATTCGGTGTTGCTCGGCATGCTGGCAGGCGAGACGTTGAAGACCGTGCTGACGTGGACCACCATGGGGCCGCGGCCGCCGCTGCGGGCATCGTGGAAAGGCATTGGACATTACGTGAACTTCAGCCGGTGGATCTGGGCCGGCAGCGTGGTCAATCTGCTGCTGAACCAGTTCGATAAAGTGATCGTCGCGAAGCTGCTCGGACCCGCGCAACTCGGCGCGTACCAGATGTCGTCGAAGCTCGCGCAAATGTTGCTGGCGGATGCGGCTATCGCCATGTCGCAATATCTTTTCCCGACGTTTTCGGCGCATCATCGGAAGGACGCGGACTTTGCAGCGCGGCTCTTTCGCCGCTATCTCGGACTCATCGCGGGAGGACTCGTTGTGCTGGTCATCATCCTGCGCTTTGCCGCTGAACCGCTGTTCCAGATCGTGCTGGGAACCGCGTGGCTGCCTGCCGTCCCGCTCTTTCGCATCTTCGTGGTCAACATGGCGATTGGCGCAGTGATCGCCGTGCTGGTGTCGTATCTTCGCGCAGTCGGATTGCCGAAGGTCGCCACGCACGCATCGATCATCCAGGCCGTGGTGCTGCTCGCCACGGTGCCGGTAGCGACGCACATGTGGGGCGTGACAGGCATTGCCTGGGCGATGACCGGCGGCCTCGCGGCCGCTGCCGGTTGGATGCTGTTCCGAATCCTCAAGGAGGCGTGATGCGCATCCTTCATCTTGTACTCGCACCGCGACTTTCAGGCGCCGAAGTGCTGGCCAAGGATCTGGCGATCCATCAGCAGAACAGCGGTGAAACGGTCGGCATGACCTCGCTTCGGCCACAGCATGAAGACTTCACCGAGCTGCGTCGCGAGCTCGATGCGAACCATGTCGAATGCATGTTCCCTGCTGCGTCGCACGGAACGCTCGGTAAGTTGTGGCATTTGTACCAGTCGGTTAATCACTACGCGCCGGACGTGGTGTTCGCCCACGCGACCATCCCTGCGTTTTATGCGCGCGCGTTGCCAATTGCGGCGCCCGTGGTGTACGTGATGCATTCGGCGACCAATGACTTCGAGCGCGGATTGTTCAGGCGTATAGAACGCGTTTTGTCGCGGCGTGCGCGTGCGGTGATCGCGGTGTCGCCTGCGAATATCGATGATTACGTGGCCGCCGTGGGCCGCCATCCTTCGATGCAGCTCATTCCGAATGGCGTCGACATGGCGCGTTTCTCGAAAGGCCTGACCGCAATTCCCGCCGATAACCATGCGCAGATCGTGCAGATTGGCCGGTATACATCGGTGAAAAACCAGTTGCAGACGGTGCACGCCTTCAAGGAGGTGGTGAAGCTCGTGCCGCATGCGCGTTTGCTGCTGGTGGGCGTGATCGAAGATCCGGCCTATTTCACGGCCGTGAACGATCTCGTGGCCAAGCTCGGGATCGGACAGCATGTCACCGTGGAAGGGCCGCGCTCGGACGTATCGGATATCTTGTTCAAGGCCAGCGTATTCGCCATGCCTTCGCGTTCGGAAGGGCACAGCATCGCGTTTCTTGAAGCGCTTGCTTCAGGCGTGCCGATCGTCGCCAGCCAGATCCGGCCTTTCAGCTTCGCGGAGGATTTCCCGGCGGTGCATCTGCTCGATCCGGAAGACACCGCGAGTTATGCGCGAGCGTTGGTGACGGCGTTGGGCGAAGGACGGGCGCAGAGACCGCTGGGCGGGCTCACACTTGCGGACACGGCTGAACGTTACCTTGCAGTGGCGCGAGAGGTGACGAGCGGGATGGCGGGGGCCCCGGCTTGAGTTGAAGAAGACTGCTAGAAGCGCTAGAAAGAGAAACGCCGGCTGATAGCCGGCGTTCTCCGTTCTGCCTACACGATTAATGAAACAGCTTCGTCGCCTGCACCAGCGTGTTGATCACGCCCCATGCCAGCGGCACGACCACGTAGATCCAGAAGACCCCAAGCAACGCCTTGTTGGTCGGCGCAGCATTGGACGAAAGATCCTGATTCATGCGAGTGTTCATTGCGTTCTCCGGTTTATCGTTGTTCTGGCTTCATTCCGACGCAAGCGCCGACGCACTCATGTGATGCTTCGCGTTCACCTGTTTCACCAGCAAGTTGCAGATGAACCCAAGCACCAGCAGCCCCGCCATGATGTGCAGCGTGGTGGTGTAGGCCTGCGCCTTTTCAACGCCATGCGCCACCTGATACGCGCGGATATAGTTCACCAGCACCGGTCCTGCGATCCCCGCAGCCGCCCACGCTGTCAGCAGACGTCCATGTATGCCTCCGACGAATTTCGTGCCGAAGATATCGGCAAGATAGGCCGGTACGGTTGCGAAACCGCCGCCGTACATGGAGAGGATCACGCAGTACGAAAGCACGAACAGCGCTACATTGCCGCTCTGCGCGAATTGCGGCACGAGCCAGTACAGCACGGCGCCCAGCACGAAGAACACGAAGTACGTGTTCTTGCGTCCAAGCCAGTCCGAGCCCGACGCCCATACGAACCGGCCACCCATGTTGAACAGCGAAAGCAAGCCAACAAACCCGGCCGCAGCGCCTGCAGTAATGGTCGCCTTGAAGCTCTCCTGGATCATCACCGACGCTTGGCCCAGCACGCCGATACCCGCCGTCACGTTGAGGAACAGCACGAGCCAGATCAGATAAAACTGGGGCGTCTTCAAAGCCTGGTCGATATGCACGTGATTGCGCGTGATCATCTTGTTGCCGTTGTCGGCAGGCGGCGTCCAGCCGGCGGGCGCCCAGTTCGCGGGCGGCACGCGGATGGCGAGCGCGCCTATCGACATGGAGATGAAGTAGACAATACCCAGCACCACGAAGGTCTCGGTCACGCCGTTGCTCGTCGCGCTCTTGAAGTGGTTCATCAGCGCAACCGATGCGGGTGCGGCGATCATCGCACCGCCGCCGAAACCCATGATCGCCATGCCGGTCGCCATGCCGCGGCGATCCGGAAACCAGCGGATGAGCGTTGAAACCGGCGATACGTATCCCAGCCCGAGCCCGATTCCGCCGATCACCCCATAGCCGAGATAAACCAGCACGATCTGATGCAAATGAATACCGAGCGCCGCCACGAGGAAGCCGCCGCCAAAACAGCAGGCGGCTGTAAACATGGTGCGTCGCGGGCCAACCTTCTCGAGCCATTTGCCCGCAAATGCCGCCGACAGACCCAGGAACACGATCGCCAGCGAGAAGATCCAGCCGAGCGTGGTCAGCGACCAGTCGTCCGGCGCGGACTCGGTGATGCCGATCACGCGGGTGAGCGGCGAATTGAAAACCGAAAACGCATACGCCTGACCGATACACAAATGCACCGCAAGCGCGGCGGGGGGCACCATCCAACGAGAAAATCCGGGTTGTGCGACGGTCGCTTCTTTTGAAAAGAAACTGGGTGACGGGTGAATAGGGTTATCTGAGCGCGTGCTCATTTTTGGTCTCCAACTTGGTTTAATGCGCGGTTTAACGTTTGCTTTTTTTATTGCATGGCTTACCAAACAAGCGGGCGAAAGTGCCGAATTGTCTGGTCGATCGTCGCAGGGCGATAGAAAGCGGAATAGACGAGGAATGCAAAGAAAATAGGCTTGGACTTTTCATAATGTGTACGCGGGCGAGCGCTACTGTCACGATAGTTAAGCCGTGGAATCAACGCAATAGGATATGTTCAGACATAAGTGTTTGTACTGATAAGGCAAGCCCTGCTTTCGGCTGTTTTTACGATATTGGCTAAACAAAGGCGTTAGGGTTTTCCAAAACGCGCCGGTAAAAAAAGCTTGATATCGATTTCACGCAAAAATCCGGTCTGGTTAACAGTCTCGATTAACTCCCGCAAAAACAATTATTTTCATTCGGGTAGCGCGTATCAGGAGTCGTCCGCTCATGCATCCCAATTGATTTTGCAAGTCTTTTCACCGACACGTTCCTGCCGTAACCTGAGGCACTTCGCGCCGCACGCGGCGCACATCCCGGACATTGATCAACACCAAGACGCCGCACGAGCGGCGCAGTTTTGTCGCATGACGAGGACGTACGAATGCCTTTGCAGGTCCCTCGCGTTGCGCACACCAAGGCGGCGATTCTCAACGTGGACGCAACGCGCAATCTCACCTTAAGGAGCACGTTCGATGAGCACGATCAAGACGAAGGACGGCACGGAGATCTTTTACAAGGACTGGGGGTCGGGCAAGACGGTGGTGTTTTCGCATGGCTGGCCGCTGGATGCGGACGCGTGGGACTCGCAGATGCTCTTCCTGGTCCAGAAGGGGTTCAGGGTCGTTGCGCACACCAAGGCGGCGATTCTCAACGTGGACGCAACGCGCAATCTCACCTTAAGGAGCACGTTCGATGAGCACGATCAAGACGAAGGACGGCACGGAGATCTTTTACAAGGACTGGGGGTC
>NZ_JBSIPA010001009.1:0-311 GCF_053574605.1 Caballeronia sp. M23-90
GAATACATGTCCGATCCCGTGCCCGCGATCACGCGGCAGGTGAACGTCGATGCGTTGAATTCGTGCTCGGCGTACAGAATGAGCGATGCATGCATCGCATCGACCCATGATTTCGATGGCTCGACGCCATGCAGCAAATGCAGGAAATGCCCGCCGATGGAATCGTCATCGGTCTCGGTCTCGATGCGCCGGCCGTTATGCGAATAGTGATACCAGTACAGCAGAATCGATCCCAGCGATGCCATCAGGCGGTCGGCGATATCCTTCGCGCCCGCGACGTTGTGATCGTCCTTCTCGGGCAACAAGGTGCC
>NZ_JBSIPA010001010.1:0-311 GCF_053574605.1 Caballeronia sp. M23-90
AGCGATGGCGCCAGCACTTTCACGTCGTTTACGGCCGCTTCGGGCGCGTCCTTGAGCGAGATCAGCGTGGCCATCGACTCCGTTTTCGGGTCCTTCAGGTTCAGCGGATTGAAGTCGAAGCGCAGATGCGTCAGGAGCGGCAGCGCGCCGATCACGACGATCAGGGTGCCGATCAGCACCGGCTAGCGATGGCGCCAGCACTTTCACGTCGTTTACGGCCGCTTCGGGCGCGTCCTTGAGCGAGATCAGCGTGGCCATCGACTCCGTTTTCGGGTCCTTCAGGTTCAGCGGATTGAAGTCGAAGCGCAGAT
>NZ_JBSIPA010001011.1:0-309 GCF_053574605.1 Caballeronia sp. M23-90
CGCCGAGTTTCTGCGACGCCGTGGACAGCGTTTCAATCTTCGCGTCAATGCTGGCCTTGTCGCTCGCCGTGCTCTTGAGCGCTTCTTCAAGATCCTTCAACGCAGCTTCGATCTGTTCCTTCTCGGCTGCTTCAATCTTGTCGCCGTACTCAGCCACGGCCTTCTTCGTGCTGTGCACCAGGGCGTCGCCCTGATTGCGCGAGTCGGCCAGTTCACGCAGACGATGATCTTCGTCAGCGTTCGCTTCAGCATCCTTCACCATCTTGTCGATCTCGGCGTCAGACAGACCCGAGTTCGCCTTGATGACGA
>NZ_JBSIPA010001012.1:0-308 GCF_053574605.1 Caballeronia sp. M23-90
AACGGTTGATCACGAAGCCGTGAACCCGCGCCCTTTCCGTCTTTGATAAACACGCAAGCGTCCCAAGCAAATGCGCGAACACCCCGCCGCGGTCGATATCCGCCACCAGCACGACGGGGCAATCCACCCGCTCCGCAAAACCCATGTTGGCAATGTCCCGGTCGCGCAGGTTCACCTCGGCAACGGTTGATCACGAAGCCGTGAACCCGCGCCCTTTCCGTCTTTGATAAACACGCAAGCGTCCCAAGCAAATGCGCGAACACCCCGCCGCGGTCGATATCCGCCACCAGCACGACGGGGCAATCCAC
>NZ_JBSIPA010000114.1:0-15873 GCF_053574605.1 Caballeronia sp. M23-90
TGAAGGAGCCGCGCCAGGCGGGAAGCAGCCACAGCGCGAGCGCTGTTACGACGGCCGCACAGCCGACCAGGCTGAAGACGGTAAGACTCATATGTTTGGCGCGACGCAGCACGGCGCGCAGATACAGCGCGATGCGAGCGTCAGGACGCCACGACAACCAAGCATTCATTGGAGCTCCCAAATGCATTGATTTCTACAGATGTAAACGTTAAAAACCGCCACACCACGGAGAAATCGACACCGCCAGCTCTGGGACAGCCCACGAGCGGTATCGGGAAAAACGGCACAAACCGTTGGGACAGCCCTAACCGGAATACTTCGAATCCGGGTGCGCGCGGCACGAAGAACATGCCGGGGCGCGCACACAGGCCACCACGCGAAAAACCGGCGAAGAAGAGCGCCGGCATGAACACCACTGCCATTACTTACCGGAACAATCCGGCCGGGTGACGCAGCGCGTCGTTTCAAAAGACCCGTGGCACTGGTAAAAAGTTGCAATCGGTGTTGTCAATGTCGATGGATTCTAGCAGCCTCAAATGATCCGTCAATGCTGAGAAATGTAAAACCCATTACTTTTGGTTATTATAAACAGTGTTCAGAGTCCTCAAAGCGCCTTCCCAAGCGGTTTTCCAGCGGTCAAGCCCGAGTTGTGCCGTTGTGTGACCTGACGTACCGACATCAACACAGGTAAAATCGACAATCGCCCGCGCGCGCTCCGGAGCCTCTCCACGAACTTTGTTGTGCGCCGGGCTGCAGATAATTTTCCTCGCAGGCCCTACCCCTCAGCCGATGAAATACAAAGACCTGCGCGACTTCACCGCCCGCCTCGAAACGCTTGGCGAGTTGCGCCGCATCAAGCAGCCCGTTTCCCCAGTTCTTGAAATGACCGAGTTGTCCGATCGCGTGCTGCGATCGGGAGGCCCCGCGCTGCTTTTCCAGACGCCAACCGGACACACCATGCCGGTGCTGGCCAACCTGTTCGGTACGCCGAGGCGCGTGGCCCTGGGCATGGGTATCGAAACGGAGGCGCAAGCCGCTTCGGACCCGAGTCTTCTCAGTGACAAAGCTGCACTCGAGTCACTTCGCGATGTCGGGCGCCTGCTCTCCGCCCTCAAGGAACCCGAGCCGCCCAAGGGATTGAAGGACGCAGGCAAGCTGTTCACGCTCGCCAAGGCCGTATGGGACATGGCGCCGAAGACGGTGAACGCCCCGCCGTGCCAGGAGATCGTGTGGGAAGGACAGGACGTCGATCTTGCACGCCTTCCTATTCAGACATGCTGGCCGGGCGACGCCGGTCCGCTGATCACGTGGGGCCTGACCGTCACGCGCGGGCCGAACAAGACGCGGCAAAACCTCGGCATATATAGACAGCAACTGATCGGGCGCAACAAGCTCATCATGCGATGGCTCGCACATCGCGGCGGCGCGCTCGACTTCAGGGAGTTCGCGCTTGCCAATCCGGGCAAGCCGTATCCGGTTGCCGTGGTGCTCGGCGCCGATCCCGCAACGATTCTCGGCGCCGTGACGCCGGTGCCCGACTCGCTTTCCGAATATCAGTTTGCCGGTCTGCTGCGCGGCGCGAAGACCGAGCTGGCAAAATGCCTGACGCCGGGCGTCGACACGCTGCAAGTACCGGCGCGCGCCGAGATCGTGCTCGAAGGGTTTATCTACCCGCAAGACGGTCCCCTGCCGCAGGCGCCCGAGGGCGCGCCGCCGAGGCCATCGAATAATGCGTCCGGCAAATACGAGCACGCGCTCGAAGGTCCGTACGGCGACCACACGGGCTACTACAACGAACAAGAGTGGTTCCCGGTCTTCACGGTCGAAAAGATCACCATGCGCCGCGATGCGCTCTATCACTCAACGTATACAGGCAAGCCGCCCGACGAACCCGCCGTCCTTGGCGTCGCGCTCAATGAAGTATTCGTGCCGCTCCTGCAGAAGCAGTTCACCGAGATCACCGACTTCTATCTGCCGCCCGAAGGCTGCAGCTACCGCATGGCAATCGTGCAGATCAAGAAGAGCTACCCGGGACATGCCAAGCGCGTGATGTTCGGCGTCTGGAGCTTCTTGCGGCAATTCATGTACACGAAGTTCATCGTGGTGGTGGACGACGACGTCAACATCCGCGACTGGAAGGAAGTGATCTGGGCGATTACTACGCGTATCGATCCATCGAGAGATACGGTGCTCGTCGATAACACCCCGATCGATTACCTGGATTTTGCTTCGCCGAAGGCCGGGCTAGGATCGAAGATGGGTCTCGACGCCACGAACAAATGGCCCGGCGAGACGGACCGCGAATGGGGCCGGCCGATCGTGATGGACGATGCGGTCAAACGGCGCGTCGATGCGCTGTGGGACGAAATCGGCTTTTCGGGAGGAGCACGGTCATGAGCGCTGCGGCGACGGTTTATCGTGGGGAGTCGGTGGAGAACACGCACACCGCGCATGTCGCCGTGGTCGACGCCGAAGGCCGCCTCCTGCATGCATTCGGCGATCCGTCGCGCATGACGCTCGCGCGCTCCGCCGCAAAACCGGCGCAAGCGCTGGCCGTGCTGGAAACGGGCGCGCTCGAACGTTTTGGGTTCGATGACGCCGATCTCGCCCTGATGTGCGCCTCGCACAACAGCGAGCCGCGCCATATCGAACGCGTAAAGGCGATGCTCGCAAAGGCGCACGCAACAGAAACCGATCTTCGATGCGGCGGTCATCCGCCGTTATCGGACGCGGTCTGGAAGGACTGGATCAGGCGCGACTTCACGCCAACAGGCGTGTGCAGCAATTGCTCGGGCAAACACGCGGGGATGCTCGCCGGCGCGCAGGCGCTGGGCGTGGCGATCGCGGATTATCACTTGCCCGACCATCCGCTTCAGGTCCGGGTCAAGCAGACAATGGCCGAGGTTTGCGATCTTCCGGGCGACGGTGTGCAATGGGCCACGGATGGATGCAACCTGCCTACGCCGGCGTTTCCGCTTGATCGGCTGGCACGGCTTTTCGTGAAGATCGCCGCCGCCGGTACACGTCCCGATAACACGCCGCGCTCGGCCGCCCTCGCCCGGATCTACCGCGCGATGACAACCTACCCCGAACTCGTCGCCGGCGAACAGCGCTTCTGTACTGCGCTGATGCGCGCCTTCGAAGGTGAACTGGTCGGCAAGGTGGGCGCCGACGCGAGCTATGCGATCGGCGTGCGCGAATCGGGCTCGCGCCCGGCACTGGGTATCGCCGTGAAAGTCGAGGACGGCAACACGGCCGTGCTCTATGCCATCGTCACCGACGTGCTCGATCAACTCGGCATTGGCAACGCGGCACAACGCGAAAAGCTAAGCGCCTACCGGAATCTGACCATGCGCAACACGATGGGTATTGAAACGGGACGGCTTGTGGTCTCGGTGCCGCTCGAACGCGCGTAACCGCTGCCCCACTCAATAGCAATCAAAAAGGGAAAGCCTGGATGCACGCGTTGCCGTTGTTGTCGGATGGATTCTTTCTGTCGTTGTCGCTGTGTCTGGATATTGGTATTGCAAACGTCGCGATCATCTCGCTGACGCTTTCCCACGGTTTCAAGCCCGGCATGATGCTGGGCCTCGGCACCTGCGTCGGCGACCTGCTGTATGCCGCGCTGGCGCTGGCGGGCATGGCCGCGTTGCTCCAGTTCGATGCCGTGCGCTGGGTCGTATGGATCGGCGGCTCGATCGTGCTGCTGTTCCTCACCTTCAGGATGGCGCGTGAGGCGCTTTATCCGGCATCTGCGCCTCCGGTGGAAGGCGAGGCCAATGTCGCCACGCCCCGGCCCTCGCATCTGCGCAGTTTCCTGCGCGGGGTGTTGCTGGCGGTTTCGTCGCCGAGCGCAATCCTCTGGTTTGCCGCCGTGGGTGGCGCGCTCATCGCGAAAGCCGGCGCGACCGGCAAGATGAGCGCGTCGGTATTTCTCGCAGGTTTTCTTGCAGGCGGCCTCGCATGGACGGTGTTCATCTGCACGCTCGCAAGCCATGGCCGCAAGCGCGCAGGGACTGCGTTGCTGCGCGCTTGCCATGTTTTGTCAGCGGTGCTGTTCGCGTACTTCTCGTACAGCGTGATCGTGCACGGATATCGCGACCTGATCGTGAACAGCGCAACGGCAATTTAACGCGATCGCATCACGCGATAAAACCCGCAAACCGCGCCATGTCCACGTTGCCGCCGCTGATCACCACACCCACGCGCTTGCCCGCTACCGGCACGACGTTCTGAAGCACCGCTGCGGCCGCGAGACAGCCGGTCGGCTCGACAACCATCTTCATGCGCTCGGCAAAGAACCTCATGGTCGAGACAAGCTGGTCGTCGCTGACGGTCACGACGCGATCCACGAGCCGCTGCAGGATTGGGAAGTTGTATTCGCCGACATGTGTGGACGCGGCGCCATCGGCGATGGTGCGCGGCACATCGATATGCACGATCTCACCGCGCGCCAGCGATTGCTGGGCGTCGTTGCCCGCTTCCGGCTCCACGCCGATCACCGAGCACGACGGACTCAGCTCGGCCGCTGCCAGCGCGCATCCGGCGAGCAGCCCACCGCCGCCAAGGCACACGAACAAGTAGTCCAGCGGCCCCGTCTCCTCGATCAATTCCTTCACGACGGTTCCCTGCCCGGCGATCACGTGCGGATGATCGTACGGCGGAATCAGCGTCATGCCGCGCTCTTGCGCGATCTTCGCGCCAATAGCCTCACGATCTTCCGTGTACCGGTCATATGTGATCACCTCGCCACCATAGCCGCGCGTGGCTTCCATTTTCGCAGCGGGCGCGTCCTCCGGCATGATGATCGTCGCCTTGATGCCCGCGATCCGGGCGGATAGCGCGATTGCCTGCGCGTGGTTGCCCGACGAATAGGTCAGGACGCCGGCCTTGCGCTGGGTATCGGAGAAATGTGAGATCGCGTTGAATGCGCCGCGAAACTTGAAGGCCCCCATGCGCTGGAAATTCTCGCACTTGAAGAAGAGGCTGGCGCCGGCGAGGGCGTCAGCGGTGTTCGAGGTCAGGACAGGCGTGCGATGCGCGGCGCCGGCAATGCGTTTGGCGGCATCGGCGACGTCGGCATATGTGGGTGCGGGGAGAATGGGCATCTGGCATCAGGCGGCGGTTGGAGGGAACGCCATTGTCCCAGCATAGTGCTGCGTCTGAAAAGCTGGCCAATCGGCCTACGATCGAGAACTGCGGATAAACCTCGAAAAAGCAAAACGGCGCAACCGGTCGAGCCGAATCGCGCCGCGCTTGTCATTCGCGCTTGTCATCAAGCGGAAGAAATCAGGTTATCGAGCCGCGGCTCAACGCCGCCATCCACCGTATCCGCCGCCATATCCACCACGATAGCCACCGTGATATCCGTATCCACCGTGATACCCGCCGTAGTACGGCCGACCATAATAACCCCCACCGACGACCACAGCGGGCGGCGCATAGACCACCGGCGGCGGCGCGTAATAGACCGGAGCCGGGGGCGGAGCGTAATACACGGGCGGAGGCGGCGCAGCGTAGACCGGATACGCCGGCACGCCAATGCCGATACCTACCGAAACGTGGGCCTGAGCTGCACTTGCGAAGCCTGCACCGATGGCTGCAGCGACCACAAACGGGACTAACTTTTTCACTTTTCTTCTCCCCGCTGCGGTACCCGTGCACACGACGGGATAACGCAACGACATGCATTGAATGTAGCTAAAAACCCTGAAACCCACCTTAAGCATTTGTAGCCAAATGCAATTGGAACTGCCTTGAAACTGGGCGTTCTCCGGCGGTTTTCAAGTCGAGCGGCGCCTTTCGCTTCATAGCTGTAGCCGCTCAGCGGGCGATGTTAAGGGTTTGCAGAGTTAGCCGCCAGTCACAGCCCGCGGTGACCGTTTATTCCAAATGTCACCAATGAAATGATTCATTACAATTGACTGACCAACGCAAAAAGTAAAACAGCCCCGCCGATGGAGAACCATCGAACAGGGCTGCGATTTCTAAGCGTTCTACGTCAGGCAAGGTGCTGCAAGTTTTTTCGCTCAGCCTACTTTCACGTACGCGAATTCGCGTGTGACATTGGGTGGCACGTACGCCCCGCTGATGCGCACCCGCGGCGTAAGTCTTTTTCGTTGATCCCACCACTGACGCCGATGCGTCTCACTGAGAAAACGAAGATGTTTCCGATAAGCAAAGATACTCATGGTGACCCCTGAAGGTTGCGAAACCGGCATTGGCAAGCAATCTGACACTTGAACCTGGCGCTGAAGCGGCACTCTGTCGAAACCCATGAGGAATGGGCCGCCGCGCCGATTCCGCCTATTCCTACCGTCGCGTCGCGCGCACTGACCACGCCGCGATCAAAAAGATGCTTACTTTTTCATCAGAGCAAAGACTATGCCCTTTCTTCCATATCGCTTCCTGGCTTTGCGGGCGAACACTCTGACATACAGACAATCGCCCTTGTCCCACCTATGTTGTAGTTTTAACCCTCCCCGTTGACGTCATCGGTGCGACGCCGAACGCATGACCATCGAATCGCCCGGGCTGAAGGCGAGCGCATGCCCAACCGCAGCGTGCGGCAACCGTCCCAAGGCGCACTCAAGCCATGCTATGGTGATGCCCGGCGCGCCAGTGTGGGGAAGCCGCCGGGGGATCTGGCGGGCGCGCTGAACCAATGCTGCAAACCACCCGTTCGAATGCCCTGGTTGAACGCTGGCCGGAAACACCCGATACACCAGTTACCCGGCTGCCCTCGACGCCAATCCATTCAGCTACGAGAAAGAACAAAATGATCAAAGTCAGCTTTATGTATCCGTATAGCGAGAATGCGCGCTTCGACATCGATTACTACTGCTCGCACCATATGCCGTGGGTCGCCGGCCTGTTGGGCACTACATTGAAAGGCTGGTCGGCCGACGTCGGCCTTGGCGGCGGCGCACCGGGTTCAAAGCCCCTATACGTGGCCGCCGGCCACCTGCTGTTCGACTCCGTCGATGCGTTCAAGGCCGCAGTGGCGCCGCACGCAAAAGCTTTTGCGGACGATTTGACGAATTACACCGACGGCGATCCGGCCGTCGTGCAGATCAGCGAAGTCCGAGCCAGCAGCTAGGCAGACAACCGGCTATGCGGCGTGCCCACGCCGCCTTTAACTGCCCTCGTGACAACCCGCGCGGCCGCAAGCGCCGCGCTTTTGCCTTGAAAAAAAGGATCTGAGATGTTTGGCGAGATCGCCCGTTTTGTACTCAACACAGTATTTACGCTGTTCGGCGCGGCGCTGTTGCTGCGCGCCTGGATGCAATTTGTCCGCATGCCGCCGTACAACCCGGTTTCCAACGCCGTGATGCAGGCGACCAACTGGCTCGTCCTGCCGCTGCGCAAGATCTTGCCGGCCACCAAGTCGGTCGATCTGGCGAGCATCATTGCCGCGTTCATTGCTGCGTTTGTCTTCCTGATCCTGATGGTGCTGCTTGCCGGCATTGATCCGGCAGGCATCCCGGTCCTGCTGCCTACCCTGCTCCTGGTCGCGGTGATCACGGTCGTCAAATGGGCGCTGAACCTGATCATCTGGATGACGATCCTGATGGCGTTGCTGTCGTGGCTCAATCCGCAATCGCCGGCCATGCCGCTGCTGTATCAACTGACGGCGCCGTTTCTCGAACCGCTGCGGCGCATTCTGCCGCGCATGGGTGGTATCGATTTGTCGCCCATCCTGCTGTTCGTGATCGTGCAGGTGCTGTTGATGATCGTGACGCGCCTGGCCGTGACAATGACCATGTTCGGCGTCTGAAGCGTTGTCCAAACGGCCGAGGTTGCGGGAACGCGGCCGTTCCGCGTAAAATCGCCGTCTCTGCGGGCGTCGTATAATGGCCATTACCGTAGCTTCCCAAGCTACAGACGTGGGTTCGATTCCCATCGCCCGCTCCAGTTTCGAGTTGTTTTGACTTGCAAAAAGCCGCCCTCGTAGGCGGCTTTTTGATTTAAGGCGGCGTTCTCGTATTTTCCGCCGCCGCGCCTTTGCTCAACCACTGAATCCGTCCTTGCCGATGATCCACGACCCCACTTCAGACCACGACGACGCCGAAGCGGCCGATAACGATTCAACCGAAGGCGAGAATACGGCTGACGGCCGGCCGCACCGCCGTATCCGGAGTTTCGTGACGCGGGCGGGCCGGGTATCGACGGGACAACGTCGTGCGCTCGATGACTTCGGCCCGCGTTTTGTCGTGCCGTACACGCCGCAACCGCTCGATTGGGATGCTGCCTTCGGCCGGAGCGCGCCGCGCGTGCTCGAAATCGGCTTCGGCATGGGCGCGACGACGGCGGAAATTGCCACGGCACGTCCCGGCGATGATTTTCTCGGCGTCGAAGTGCACGAGCCGGGCGTGGGCGCGCTGTTGAAACTGATCGGTGAGCAGGGCCTTGAAAACATCCGGATCGTCCAGCACGACGCCGTGGAAGTGCTCGAACACATGATCGCGGCGGAAAGCCTCGACGGCGTTCACATTTATTTCCCCGATCCGTGGCACAAGGCGCGGCACCATAAGCGCCGGTTGATCCAGCCGGGGTTCGTCTCGCTGCTCGTGTCGCGGCTCAAGCCCGGCGGTTATCTGCATCTCGCGACAGACTGGCAGAACTATGCCGAGCAGATGCTCGAGGTGTTACTGGCGGAACCGGCGCTCGACAATACGTCCGATGCGGGTTATGCCCCGCGTCCGGATTATCGGCCGGTGACCAAGTTCGAACGCCGCGGGCTGAAACTCGGCCACGGCGTCTGGGACCTGGTGTTCAAACGCCGCTGACGTAGCGCATACCCCGCATCGCTGAAACAAAACAGGCCGATTCAACTGAAGTTGAACCGGCCTGTTTCCATATGCATGGGCAACCGCTTATTCAGCCCAGCTCAATCCGCCGCTGTATCCGACGATCAAGATCAGCAACCCGAAGCCGATCCGATACCACGCGAACGCCGTGAAATCGTGCGTGGCGACGTAGCGCAGCAGCCATCGGATACAAACGAACGCGCTGATGAACGCCGCCACCAGCCCGACCATGAAGAGCCCGAGCGAGTCCACCGTCAGCGACTTCCAGTCCCTCGCAAGCTCATACAACGTGGCGCCGAAAATGATCGGGATCGCGAGGAAAAACGAAAACTCGGTCGCAACCTTGCGTTCCAGCCCGAACAACATCCCGCCGATGATCGTCGATCCCGAACGCGACGTACCCGGAATCAGCGCAAAACACTGCGCGAGGCCGACCTTGAGCGCATCGGAATAACTGAGGTCGTCGACGGAAGTCACGCGAGGCGCGACATTCTTGTCGCGGTTGCGTGCCTCCGCCCACAGGATCACGAGGCCACCCACGATCAGCGCCACCGAAACCGGCACCGGCGCGAACAAGACAGCCTTGATGTGCTTTTCGAGCAGCAGCCCCAGCACGATGGCCGGAATGGTCGCAATGATCACGTTCAACGTGAACCGGCGTGCCTTGGGCTGCGTTGGAAGACCGGCCACGATTGATCCGATCTTGCGCCGGTACTCCCAGACGATGGCAAGGATCGCGCCGAACTGGATCACCACGTCGAACGTCTTCGCCTGGGCGTTCGTAAAGTTCAGCAAACTGCCGGCCACGATCAGATGTCCCGTGCTCGAGACCGGCAAAAACTCGGTCAACCCCTCCACCACGCCCAGAATCAGCGCCTTGCAAAACAGAATCCCGTCCATCGCTCCGCCCTTTCGCCATTGGTCGGCCGTTGCCGGCCGGTCGTTCAGGGCATGCCGCGAGCGGAAATGTCATCGAAAAAAACTATTTCTCGACGATCTGCACGCGTATGCCGTTTGTAAGGACGGTGATTGTACCGGGTTCGTAATTAACTCCGGCAAACTGTAATTGTTCGGGCTTGAACGTGTAGATGGGGTAGCGGTCGAGAAACTGCGTCGCCATGACCGCGCCGGCCGCGTTGATCTGCTGGGTGTATTGCGCGGCGTCGCCGGTGACCTGGGTATCGTCGACAGTCGGCGACATCAGGATGACCGAATGGCTGGCTGCGTCGTAGGCCAGTTGGCTGGACAACGTGAAGACGCCCGTCACGGGGTTCGGCATGAATGGCGTTGCCAGGCGGGCGTCCACCCGCACGGTGATGCGGTTGCGATCCGGTGCAAGGCCGACCAGCGGATTGGCGAGCGTGACATCGAATATTTGCGATGCCGTGCGCTGGAACGGAAACTTGCGCTGCACTGCGTCCTGTACTTCGGCGCGGCTAAACGTGTAGTGATCGGGGATGAACGGGAAAATGGATGCAGCGCGCGCCGGTTTGCCCGGCTGAGTTCCCAGCGCCACCGCGCCCGCGCCGCCCAGGGCCGCGAGCAGGAACCGGCGCCGCTTCGGCGCAACGGCTTGAGTCATGCGAAATTCTCCAGTGACTTGAATGAGCGTTCGACCGTTCAGACGCGCTCGGGTTGCTCAGGGTGTGTATCGATTTCGAGTTGCGTCAGCCAGGCGAGCGCGTAGCCGCGGCTGTCTCCGCACATCGGTTCCGATGGCTGAAGGCCCGAGCAGCAAGCGGGTCGGCGCGGATCGCCGAATATCGCGCAGCGCAAATCCTCTCCGAGCTGCACGCAGCGTACGCCCGCCGGCTTGCCGTGAGGCATGCCGGGAATCGCGCTCGAAATTGACGGCGCGATGCAGCACGCGCCGCACGCTTCGCGGCACGCGTGGGCGGACATCTTCGGGTCGGGGACGGCGGCCATGGATCGGGCGTTTTTAAAAAGCGGCAACCCGGCATTGTGCCACTGGGTGACTGCGGCGATATCACGCAAGAATCGTGGAAATGTGTCGGATAGACTCGAACGATTCCATCACGGCCTGTCAGCAATGTCCCTCTTCCGCCCCGATCTGCTCACCAAATATGATGCGGCCGGGCCGCGCTACACGTCGTATCCGACCGCCGTCCAGTTCACCGACGCCTTCGATCGCGACCATTACAGGCGGGCGGCGGCGGACCCGGACGCGGCATCGGCGGATCTCTCGCTGTACTTCCACATTCCCTTCTGCGACACCGTCTGTTTCTATTGCGGCTGCAACAAGATCGTGACGAAGAATCGCGCGCACGGGAGGCCGTATCTCGATCGGATGAAACGTGAGCTTGCCTTGCAGGCCGCGTGCTTCGATACAACCCGCCCCATCACGCAATTGCACTGGGGCGGCGGCACGCCGTCGTTTTTATCGCACGAGGAAATGGCCGAGCTGATGGTCGCGACCGGCGAGGCGTTCGATCTGCTTCCCGACGCGCAAGCGGAATATTCCATCGAGATCGATCCGCGCGAGGCGTCGGCGGAGACCATCGGCGTGTTGCGCGATCTGGGCTTCAACCGCCTCAGCTTCGGCGTGCAGGACTTCGATCTGCGCGTGCAGCAGGCGGTCAATCGCGTGCAGCCTTTCGAGATGACCGAAGCGGTGATGTCGGCGGCGCGGGCGGAAGGCTACAAGTCGGTCAGCGTCGACCTGATTTACGGGTTGCCGCATCAAAGCGTCGAGAGCTTCAGCCGCACGCTCGATACGATCATCGGCCTCGCGCCGGATCGTCTGTCCGTCTTCGGCTACGCGCATATGCCGCGCCTTTTCAAGATGCAGCGGCACATCGATGCAAGCGCACTGCCCTCGCCCGCCGTACGTCTCGCGATACTCGAACGGGTCATCGAGAAGCTGACCGGGGCGGGTTACGTGTATATCGGGATGGATCATTTTGCGCTGCCCACCGATGAACTCGCGATCGCCCAGCGCGCCGGGACGCTGCAGCGCAATTTCCAGGGCTACAGCACGCAAGCGGATTGCGATCTGATCGGGCTCGGGGTTTCATCGATCAGCAAAGTTGGCGACGTCTACGCGCAGAACGCGAAGGACATGGCGGGATACGGCGAGGCCATCGACCGCGGTGAGCTGGCGATCACCCGCGGTGTGCGCCTTACCGCCGACGACCGGATGCGGCGCGACGTCATTACTCAGTTGATGTGTCAGTTCTCGCTGCGCTTCGACGCCATCGAGGCGGTTTATGGCATCCGGTTTCCCATTGCGTTCGCAAGCGAACTCGAACGGCTGAAACCGCTCGAAGCGGACGGGCTGGTCGAAGTCACAAACAGGGGCATCAACGTGCTCGCCGACGGACGCATGCTGGTGCGCAACGTGGCAATGATCTTCGATCGCTATCTTGCCGGTCATGCCGCGCAGCGCTTCTCAAGAACGATCTGATCAAGGGTTGCATGCCGCTTGCAGCGCCCGCCTCCTCGCGATACCTTTGGCAACTTTGCCGCCCGTCGCCGTGAAACGCGCTATCGTGCGGCGTGCTCCACGTTCCACAGGCAGGCAATGCATTTATCCACAAAACGGGCAGGCGTCATAGCAGCAATCGTCGTCGTTATCTTGCTGGCGATCGGCGTCGTTCATTCGCTCAAAAAGCGCGCTGCGGCTGAAGCGCCGGCGACGCCGTCCGCTTCGGCCGATGAGTCGGTCATCGAATTCACGCCGGACGATCTCACCGTCGTCACGCGTCATACGCTGTCCGAAACGCTGCCGCTCACCGGGTCGCTGCGCGCAGTCACGCAAGCGGCAGTGAAGGCGAAGGTCGCGGGGTCGGCGCTGGATGTCCGGGCGCGCGAAGGCGATACGGTCAAGGCCGGACAAATCCTGACCACGATCGATGCGCGCGATTACGCCGCCCGCGCCGACCAGTCGCGCGGACAAATGGCCGCGATGGCCGGTCAACTGGACATCGCGAAACAGACGCTCGAAAACAATCGCGTGCTGGTGGAAAAGGGCTTCATATCGAAGAACGCCTTTGATACCGCTCAGAGCCAGTACGCCATCGCGGCCGCAAACCTGGCTGCGGCGCGGGCGGCGTTGTTGTCATCGAATTTGTCGGTGGCGGACACCATCGTGCGCGCGCCGTTCGGCGGGCAGATTGCTTCGCGCAACGTGGAGCCGGGCGAGCATGTGGCCGTGGACGCCAAGCTGTTCGATGTCGTCGATCTGACCCAGCTCGAACTCGAAGCGCCCGTGCCCGTGGGCGAGATCGGGCGCGTACGGGTCGACCAGCCAGTGCGCATCCGCTTCGATGGAATCGATGCCCCGGTCAGCGCCACGGTCACGCGCATCAACCCGGCCGCGCAAGCCGGCTCGCGCTCGATCATGATCTATGTGCGCGTGGCCAATCCGCAATCGACCTTGCGCGTTGGCATGTTCGGAACCGGCAGCGTCATTGTCGGCAGCACGGCAAATGCGATGGTCGTGCCGGCGACGTCGGTCCACACGGACGGCTCGCGTCATAGCGTCTACGCAATCACGAACGGCAAGCTCGTCGAAGTCCCGGTGACGACAGGCGCGACCGGCGACGCCGACGGTGCAAGCTGGACGGAACTCGCGGACTCGTCACTCAAGGAAGGTCAGCAAGTCGTGAAGAACAACCTCGGGGCGTTGCGTATAGGCAGCAAGGTGCGGCTGGTTGGTTCAAGCACAAGCGCCGCGGCTTCGTCACCCGTCGCCTCCAAATAGCGGAGCCGCACGCCATGTGGTTCACGCGAATCAGCATCAACAATCCGGTTTTTGCCGCCATGATGATGGCGGCGTTTCTCGTGATCGGTCTCTTTTCGTATCAGCGGTTGAAGGTCGATCAGTTCCCCGATATCACCTTCCCCGTTGTTGTCGTGCAGACAGCGTATCCGGGGGCATCGCCGGAATCGGTGGAATCCGATGTCACGCGCAAGGTCGAGGAAGCGGTCAATACGATCAGCGGTATCGATGAAATCTCGTCGCACTCGTACGACGCGTTGTCGGTGGTGATCGTCCAGTTCGACCTGTCCGTGAATGTGATGCAGGCGGCGCAGGACGTGCGCGACAAAGTGGCGCTGATCCGGCCCGACCTGCGCGACGGCGTGAAGGAACCGCGCGTGTTGCGCTACGACCCGGCCGACATGCCGATCGTTACCGTCGCGGTTTCGAACGCGCCGGGGTCGCTGCTCAGCACCCGCGATCTCACGACCACCGCCGACCAGATCGTGCGAAAACGCCTGGAGACGGTGCGCGGCGTGGGGTCGGTGAGCATTGTGGGTGGCGTGAAACGGCAAGTGCGCATCGACGTCAGTCCCGACCGGCTGCAAGCGCTTTCCGTAGGCGTCGATCAGGTGATCCGCGCCGTGCAGAACGAAAACCAGGAGATTCCGGCGGGGCCGCTGACATCGGCGGGAATCGAGCAGACCGTGCAGGTGAAGGGCCGCTTCCAGACGCCCGATGACTTCAAGCGGATCATCGTCGCCCGGCGCGGCGCCTCGAATGCAGGCCATGCCGTCACGCTCGATCAGGTCGCGCAAGTTGTCGACGGTCAGGAAGAGCCCGACAGCATGGCGCTGCTGAACGGGAACCGGGCGCTGTTTTTATCGGTGATCAAGGCGCAGGGCGAGAACACCGTCGACGTGGCTCAGGGGATCCGCGCCGAAGTCGCGGCGCTCCAAAAATCCTTGCCGCCGGGCGTGAAGCTCGACGTCACCGACGATTCATCGCGCGAAATCGAAAACAGCGTGAACGAGGTCAAGGGCACGTTGCTGGAAGGCGCGCTGCTGACGATTGCAATCGTGTTCCTCTTCCTCGGTTCGTGGCGCAGCACCGTGATCACCGGACTCACCTTGCCAATTGCGTTGATCGGCACGTTCGCGTTCATGTACATGGCCGGATTCACGATCAACGTGATCACGCTGATGGCATTGTCGCTTTGCGTGGGGCTGCTGATCGACGACGCGATCGTGGTGCGCGAGAACATCGTGCGCCATGTCCAGCTTGGAGCCGATCACCGCACCGCCGCGCTCGACGGCACCAAGGAAATCGCGCTCGCCGTGCTTGCCACGACATTCTCCATTGTCGCCGTGTTCCTGCCGGTCGGCTTCATGAGCGGGATTATCGGACGCTTCTTCCATCAGTTCGGCGTGACGGTTGCGGCCGCCGTGCTGATATCGATGTTCGTGTCCTTCACGCTCGACCCGATGCTTTCATCGATCTGGCCGGACCCTGCCCTGCATGTCCGCGGCACGAAATATCTGGCGCGTTTTCTTGCGCACTTCGAGCACGGCGTGGAGCGGCTCGCGCGGTTCTACCAGCGGCTGCTCGGGTGGTCGCTGCGGCATCGCGTGGCGACGCTGGTGGTCGCAGCCGCGACGTTCATTGGCAGCCTGTTTCTTGTGCCGCTGATCGGCACCGAGTTCGTGCCGAACGCCGATTTCTCCACGACGCAAATCGGCTTGAACACGCCTGTGGGGACGTCTCTGGAAGCTACCGCCGACAAGGTCCGGCAAGTCGAAAACGTACTCGCGCAGTACCCGGAAGTCCGCTACAGCTACGCGACCATCAACTCGGGCAACGCGCAGGGCAAGAACAACGCGATGATCACCGTGCATTTGAAGGAGCGGCGCGACCGCACGCGCGGCGTGCAGGAGCTGAATCAGGTCTTTCGCGACCGGCTGAAAAGCATCGCCGGGATTACCGTTACCGAGATCGGCATGTCGGACGGCGCGGGGTCGAACAAAGCCGTCCAGTTCAGCCTTCAGGGCGACAACCTTGACGAGCTGCGCCGTCTTTCGGCCGAAGCACAACACCGGCTTGCGAAGATTCCGGGCCTGGTGGATCTGGACGCGAGCCTGAAAGACGACAAGCCGATTGTGGCTATTGATATCCGGCGCGAACTCGCATCTGAACTGGACGGCTTTGTTCGACCCCGCGCCGTCCAGTTCAGCCTTCAGGGCGACAACCTTGACGAGCTGCGCCGTCTTTCGGCCGAAGCACAACACCGGCTTGCGAAGATTCCGGGCCTGGTGGATCTGGACGCGAGCCTGAAAGACGACAAGC
>NZ_JBSIPA010001013.1:0-305 GCF_053574605.1 Caballeronia sp. M23-90
GCGCATCAGGAAATACAGAAACTCGGGCTTTTGTACCCCACCGGCGTTCTCACGTTCGAACAGATTCACGACGCCGTGCTCAACGTCGCGCGCTACGACGTGTTCAAGCTGAACGAAGCCATGCTCACCGGCGAAATCGGCCGATTGACGCGCATGCTCGACGGGCTGAAGGGCGAGTGCGCATCAGGAAATACAGAAACTCGGGCTTTTGTACCCCACCGGCGTTCTCACGTTCGAACAGATTCACGACGCCGTGCTCAACGTCGCGCGCTACGACGTGTTCAAGCTGAACGAAGCCATGCTCA
>NZ_JBSIPA010001014.1:0-304 GCF_053574605.1 Caballeronia sp. M23-90
CATTTGCTTCTCCAGAAATTAAGCGACGCAAGACGCCGCGGGAGGATTGAGGTTTTCTGTTTCCGCTCCGGGATGAGCGTCGCGCTGTCCACTTCAATCTTTATCGTGTAGTGCTGTTCGAGTGACTCTTTCGATTCAGCTAGTGCCAGGCGTCCAATGATGCGAACCATGTCGCCGCTCTTGAGCAGTGCAAGAGCAGTCCTCGCGCGCAGCGTCCGGCCAATGACGCGCACATGGCGCTCTACACCATCGGCATCTACGACTGAGACCGAGGCACGAAGGGTTTTCTGCCACGGCATACGCG
>NZ_JBSIPA010001015.1:0-302 GCF_053574605.1 Caballeronia sp. M23-90
CCGGGCGTCCTCGATGCAGCCGAAGCGATCCGGGAAGTCAGGACGATATTTAAACGTCTTGAAGTGCGATTCGGAGAACGGGTTGTCATTGGAAACATAAGGCCGACTATGAGTCTTGATCACTTCCGGATCGACGAGCAAGGCAGCGACGGTCTTCGAGCGCATGCTGGTGCCACGATCGGCGTGCAGTGTGAGGCAACCCGGTTCGATGTTTTGTCCGGCGACGGTATCGGCAATCAGCATTTCGGCCAGTTCAGCAGTCTCCCGGGGAGCGATCATCCAGCCGACCACGTAGCGGCTAA
>NZ_JBSIPA010001016.1:0-301 GCF_053574605.1 Caballeronia sp. M23-90
GGCGGTATCGATGGCCGTTTCCAGGCTTTGCGGTACCGGTTGCCGAGATCCACGCTCGACGTTGTACTGGAAGTAAGCGCGCACGCCTTCGAGCACGCTGTCCACCGACGCCAGTTCCGCTTCGCCATCGGCTTCGGCATGGACCGCGCCGCCTCGGCGCGTGATGCGCGTGAGGGCGGTATCGATGGCCGTTTCCAGGCTTTGCGGTACCGGTTGCCGAGATCCACGCTCGACGTTGTACTGGAAGTAAGCGCGCACGCCTTCGAGCACGCTGTCCACCGACGCCAGTTCCGCTTCGCCA
>NZ_JBSIPA010000115.1:0-15836 GCF_053574605.1 Caballeronia sp. M23-90
TTGCAGCTCGACGGGCACGGCGCCGTCGTGATCGACGCCGGCATGCGCACGAGCGCACCGGACATTTATGCGGCGGGCGACTGTACGAATCAACCACAGTTCGTCTATGTCGCGGCGGCGGCCGGTACGCGCGCGGCGATCAACATGACCGGCGGCGATGCGCGGCTGAATCTCGATACGATGCCGGCAGTCGTCTTCACTGAGCCACAGGTTGCGACGGTCGGCTACAGCGAGGCGCAGGCGCACCAGGCGGGCATCGAGACCGACAGTCGCACACTGACGCTCGACAATGTTCCGCGTGCGCTGGTGAACTTCGACACGCACGGCTTCATCAAGCTGGTGGCGGAAGCCGGCAGCGGCCGGCTCATCGGCGTGCAGGCGGTGGCGCCCGAGGCGGGCGAAATCATCCAGACGGCCGCGATCGCGATTCGTGCAAGGATGACCGTGCAGGACCTCGCTGACCAGCTGTTCCCGTACCTGACGATGGTCGAGGGGCTCAAGCTCGCCGCGCAGACCTTCTCGAAGGATGTGAAGCAGCTCTCATGCTGTGCCGGATAAGCTGCGGGGGACGACGATGAACCTTGCCCGTTACACGGCCGAACTGGTCGAGCGCCTGATGATGGCCAACCAGTTGGAAGGTTTTGCAGATCTCTATGTTGTACTGCTGCGTGAACTCAGCAATGGGGCGCCGGTTTCTCCAGCCGCGCTGGCTCCGGCCATGGACTGGCCCGTCAGGCGTGTGACCGCTGCACTCAAACAGGCGGTCAGCACCGAATGGGACGACGATGGCAACGTCGTCGGCTACGCTTTGACGTTGCGTGAGACCCCGCACACCTTCGAAGTCGGCGGCCGACGCCTGTACACGTGGTGCGCCTTCGACACCTTATTCTTCCCGACGCTGATCAATCGGACAGCCCACGTGGTTTCGTGTTGTGCGGCCACTGGCATGCCGGTCTCGTTTACGGTCACGCCCAACGAGATACAGGAAGTCGAACTGGCCGGTGCGGCTGTATCGCTGCTACTTCCACAGGCCACAGCCGATATCCGCGCTGCGTTCTGTTGCCACGTGCATTTCTTTGCCTCTGTCGCCACGGGTCAGCAGTGGGCCGCGACGCACCATTGCATCGAAATCGTGAGCGTCCGGGACGCCTTCTCCGTGGGCCGCGAGCGTGCCGAGCGACTGTTGCGGGCCACCTGTCTGCGAAACGCGGGGAGCGCAGACCGTGAGTAACTCGGCCATGCCGCGTTCCCCTCACAGCTCCGGCTGGCGCTCTTGGCTCTGGGGTGCGCTCGCTACGCTCACCTGCCCATGCCATCTGCCGATCATGCTGCTGGCGCTATTCGGCACCGCGGCCGGAGCACTCGTCAGCCAGCATAAGGGCATCGCTGTGGGCGTGCTGCTGGCGTTATTTGCCTTGTCGCTCACACGGGCGCTGCACGCGCTCCGCTCACCTCGCTAATATGCGCATCGGTGCCCTCAGTCCCACGTCGGTGTCCGGCTGAGGCATATCTCAACTGGACCTCAGGCCCGGGAAGCAAATGTCGTCATGTTAAAGTCTGCCTCCAAATTATCTGACGCCGGCTACCCAAGCTCTAAGGCTCAATCTGGCGATTTCGGCCTTAGCGTACGAAAAAATCCGTTTCTTGAGGGCACCCCTAGTCCGACAGAACCGAAGAACTGTTGGGGAAAATCAGCTTGAAGGTCGTTCGAATGTTTGGGACGCTGGTGACGGTGCATTCGCCGCCATGCTCTTGCATAATCGAACGCACAATGGCGAGCCCAAGTCCTGTCCCTAGAGCAGACCCGTACCGTGCTGGATCGACACGATAAAATCTATCAAAGATACGATCTATATGCTCGGCCGATATGCCTCGGCCAAAGTCAGTCACACTGATCTCCCCAGAAGTCCCGTGCGTCTCGCAGCGTATCTGGACAGTGGTACCCTGGGGAGCATGGGAGATCGCATTCGACACCAGATTGCTGATAGCGCGTTGTACCAAAAGCGGATCACCAAAGAACTTCACCTCGCCAGTAACGTCAATCCCGACACCAGCATCGTCGGCTGATATCTCATAGAACCCAGCAATTCGCTCTGCTTCTGAACGGCCATTAATTTCCGTGAAGACGAGCTTCTGTTGCGCATTGTCGCTGCGGGCTAGGAACAACATGTCATCGATCATGCGCGAAAGCCGTTGGCACTCGTCAACGCTTGATTCGATGACCATACGATATTCTTGCGCACTTCGGGGTTTCGAAAGCGCGACCTGCGCTTCGGCCAGCAAATTGGTTAGAGGCGTTCGCATGTCGTGCGCGAGATCCGACGAAAACCGGCTAAGGCGACTGAACGAATCGTCGAGTCTGGCAAGCATACGGTTGAACGCATGACTTAAATCCTTAAGTTCCCCAGCCATATCGCCTTCCGCCAACGGTTGAGCAAGTCGGCTGCTTGAAACTGCTTCGGCCTTCGCAGTCAAACGTCCAAGCGGACGCAGGCCGAAGCTAGCAATCATGTAAGCGACCGCCGCGGTGATCAGAGTCCCAACCACCACCACGAAGAGAACACTCAACGCATACGCTTTTAATAGCGCCCGCTCACTTCTACCATCGTACTGGACCGCCACACGTACCACGGGTCCTTGCAAGCCATCCAGGGGCACCAGCGCGACTAGATACCTGAGGGTCGTTCCAGGGATAAGTATCGTTTTGGGTGCCGCATCGACTTCCGCCGCAAGAACAGCGTTGTTTGCACGATATCCGCTCGTACCCGTGAGTCGGCGACCGTGGAAGTCGTAAAGCGCTAGGTCAAGATTTTGGTGCCCGTGAAGGGGGTCCGCAAGCGGTGCACTATCGGACGCAACATCTTCGACAGTCTTGACTTCACTCAAATGCGAACGTACGGCTGTCAAGGTAGTGGTCATTTCTTGTTCCGACATTGAAGCAATGTTGGTCTTGAGTGCCTGATAAAGCAACAAGCCACTAGCGGCCAAAAGCATCGATGTCGAAACCGCGAAAAGTATTGTCAGGCGAGCGCGCAGCGTTCGCGGCAGCAGGCTTATCATCATTCGGGCGGCCGCGCTCGCTCTTCAAGCACATAGCCCATACCACGAACCGTATGAATCAGCTTCGGCTCGACATCATCGTCGACCTTCGCTCTTACCCTGCGGATCACTGCATCAACGACGTTAGTGTCGCTGTTGAAATTCATATCCCATATCTGGGACGCTATGGTCGAGCGTGGCAGGATCTCGCCCTGGCGTCGCATCAACAACCAAAGCAACGCGAATTCCTTCGCCGTCAATAAGATCGTCTTGCCGTGACGCGTCGCCTTTCGTCGGGTCACGTCGAGCTCGAGGTCAGCGACTTTCAATGTGGCGGAGTCGCGACCCTGCCCGCGACGCAGTATCGATCTCACTCGCGCAACCAATTCAACAAAATCGAACGGCTTCGCAAGATAATCGTCCGCGCCCAGCTCCAGCCCCTTGACGCGATCGCCCACGTCATCGCGCGCGGTTAAAAACAAAACTGGAGTGAGATGCGTCTTGCGCAGTTCATTAAGGATGCTCCATCCATCCTGCCCCGGAAGCATTACGTCCAAAATTATCAGATCGTAGTCTTCCGTTCGAGCCTGATGCAAACCGCTCACGCCATCGGCCACCCAGTCGGCAACGAACCCAGCCTCGTTTAAGCCCTTGCGAAGGTACGTGCCCGTTTTTACCTCGTCCTCGACGATTAGGATTTTCATACACCTTCTCCTGCCGACTGACCAAACCGTCGACGTAACCGAATTGGAATTAGCGGACGAAGCATGTTGATTGCTGCTCCTCGGAACGATGTGGAATGACATGTCCGATACAGCACGGGCAGCACGAGCAAGGTTAACGCAGTGGACGAAATAATGCCTCCAATCACCACGGTCGCGAGTGGCCGCTGCACCTCTGACCCCGTCCCTGTAGCAAACGCCATCGGCAAGAAACCGAGCGAAGCCACCAACGCGGTCATCAAGACTGGTCGAAGTCGTGTGAATGCACCCTCAGTCACAGCGGAATCCAGGTCTCGCCCGTCTTCACGCAAACTACGAATAAAAGAAATCATCACCAAGCCATTTAGTACTGCCACGCCCGACAGCGCAATAAATCCGACCGCTGCGGAGATCGATAACGGGATTCCTCGCATCCACAATGACAACACGCCCCCACTCAATGCAAAAGGAATCCCGGTAAATACGAGCAGGCCATCTTTAGCGTTATTAAACATCATAAAAAGCAGCAGGAAGACCAGCAACAGCGCTACCGGTACGACCAGTTGCAGGCGTGCAGTGGCCGTTTGCAGCTGCTCGAACTGGCCACCCCACGACACCCAATATCCGGAAGGAATTTGGACACCCTGACGTAACTTTTCCTGCGCTTCAGCCACAAATGATCCCACATCTCGACCACGGACATTCGCGCTAATCACGATCCGCCGCTTGCCATCTTCTCGACTAATCTGATTCGGGCCAGGCGATACGTCAATGTTAGCCAATTCGGCCAATGGCACGTACGGCGCTTGTAACTGAACGGAGCTCGCGCCCGCACCCACCCCCGTTGTGGGCAACGCAATGGGCAGCCGCTTGATCGCTTCAATATCGGTACGCAAGTCATCAGGGAGGCGAACAACGATATCAAAACGCCTATCGCCTTGAAACAGTGTTCCTGCTGTCTGACCGCCGACGGCGGCCGCAACGGTATCCTGAACATCGGCGATATTGACGCCATAACGCGCGAGCTTCTCCCGGTCCAAATTAACCGTCAGCACAGGAAGGCCTGTGGTCTGCTCGACCTTAACCTCGGACGCACCGGGCACTTTTTGCAGTATTGCCGCAGTTTTCGAGGCTGTTGCGTTTAAAACTGCCATGTCATCGCCGAAGATCTTTACCGCGACATCGCTTCGAACCCCAGAAATCAGCTCGTTGAACCGAAGTTGGATTGGCTGCGAGAACTCAAAATTGTTGCCGGGGAGCTTCTCGACCACCTCTTGCATCTCTGAAAGAAGTGCCTCGCGCGATTGTTTCGGGTCGGGCCATTGATCAATGGGCTTCAGCATGATGTAGCCGTCAGACACGTTTGGTGGCATCGGGTCAGCAGCGATCTCTGCCGTTCCTGTCCGCGCAAAAACGCGTTCGATCTGTGGAAACCGTTCTTTAAGCGTTGTCTCGACCGTTTTTTGCATCGCAAGAGACTGAGTCAAACTGGTACTGGGGATGCGCACCGCTGCAAGGGCCATGTCACCCTCGTTCAGGCTGGGTATAAATTCACTCCCGAGCCGTGTCGCAAGTAATAGTGTCAACATGACGATCACGACTGCCGCTCCCAGCACGCGTTTTGGACGAGCGAGGAATGCGTTTAACGCTGGCTCATAACCGCGTTTCGCCCAGCCCATCACACGGCTTTCCTTCTCCGCGACACGGCGCCCAATGAACAGCGCCACGGCCGCCGGAATGAACGTGACCGACAAGAGCATTGCGGCTGCGAGAGCGATAACGACCGTGATGGCCATCGGGTGAAACATTTTGCCCTCCACGCCAGCAAGCGCGAGGATCGGCAAATACACCACCATAATGATCAGCTGGCCGAATATCAGCGGACGACGCGCCTCCTGGGAGGCTGCGAAGACTTCTGCAAACCGCTCATCGCGAGATAGCGGCCGACCTGCAGTTGTTTGTGCGTGCGAAAGTCGCCGGATACAGTTTTCGACAATCACCACCGCCCCGTCGACGATGATGCCGAAATCGAGGGCGCCTAGACTCATCAGGTTCGCACTGATTTTTCCATTGACCATCCCCGTGAACGTGATCAACATTGAGAGCGGAATGACGGCTGCCGTAATTATTGCAGCACGAATGTTGCCGAGAAAAAGGAACAGGACAGCGATGACAAGCAACGCGCCCTCCAGCAGGTTCTTTTTGACGGTGGCTACTGCTTTTTCGACCAACACCGTACGATCGTAGACGGTAATGGCACGCACCCCACTGGGAAGGGAGCGGTTGACCTCCTCCATCTTTTTCGCGACTGCTTTTGCGACCCTCCGGCTGTTCTCGCCCATCAGCATGAACACAGTACCTAGGACGACTTCCTGACCATTGGCCGTAGCAGCGCCCGTGCGAAGTTCTCGGCCGATCTCAACTAACGCCACATCGCGGATGCGCACTGGCACTCCGCCGACGTTCGTCAATACGACATTGGCAATGTCGTCGATGGACTTGGTTTGCCCAGGCACGCGGACAAGATATTGTTCGCCTCGTTTTTCTATGTAGCCTGCGCCTACGTTCGCATTGTTTCGCTCAAGCGCACGAACCACGTCGCCAAGCGACAGACCATATGACATCAACTTGGTAGGGTTCGGAGCAACTCTAAATTCTTTGACGAAGCCGCCAATCGAATTGACCTCGGTTACGCCCGCCACATTGCGAAGTTGCGGCTTGATTACCCAGTCCTGTAACTCACGCAAGTCTGTTGCTGTGTAGGCGGTTCCATCCGGCTTACGTGCATTCCGGTCTGCTTCTACAGTCCAAAGAAAGATCTCGCCCAAGCCCGTCGAAGTGGGACCCATCGCAGGTGTTGCGCCAGGTGGAAGCTTGTCCTTTGCTTCCTGCAGCCGTTCATTGACTAGCTGCCGTGCGAAGTAGATATCAGTCCCCTCCTTGAAGATGACGGTGACTTGTGACAATCCATACCGTGAAATTGAACGCGTCTGCTCTAGATCAGGAAGACCAGCCATCGCAGTTTCGACCGGATACGTGATTCGCTGTTCAGACTCGAGCGGTGAGTACCCAGGTGCAGATGTGTTGATCTGGACCTGGACATTGGTAATGTCGGGGACCGCGTCAATTGGCAGCTTTTGATAACTGTACACACCCAAGGCCGCCGCCGCGGCTACAGCAATTATGACCAGCCAGCGGTGCGCGATCGCAAAACGAATTAAACGCTCAAACATAGTACTGTCCTTCCCGAGGGCGTCGAGCCGTCAAGTTGTTGTCGGGGTCATACCTGTGGAGGCTAAAATGAGCTTAAAACCCTTCAGCGGCGCCTTTGCTTAATGCCCTTCAGCGCTGCCTTTTTCAAGCTCGGCTTTTAGTACAAAGCTATTAGCAGCGGCATACTGCTGACCCGCTCTCAACCCTTTTGTGACTTCAACGAAGTTGTCGTCGCGACGGCCCAGTTCGACGTTTTGCGCAACAAATCCTTTCGACGTTTGCACAAAAATGGCGGGCTTGCCGTCAATGTCTTGCAACGCGTCGGCGGCTACCGCGATGGGTGCGTTTTTTGACCCTGCGGTTACCGATACATTGACGAACATGCCCGGGCGCCACGAGCCATTCGGATTGCCTAGCACGACTCGCGCGGGCGCGGTACGTGTTTGCTCGCCCAGCAAAGATCCGACGTACGCGATTTTTCCGGAAGCTTTCGAATCGAAGGCTGCAGCGCTGATCGTGGTATCTCGACCTACTTGCACATCATTTAGCCGTTGTGCTGGAACGGCCATCTCAGCCCATACCGTGTTAAGGTCGGACAGCACTAGGACGTTGGCGTCAGCCGCGACCGCTTCACCTGCGGTTACATGCTTTTCAACGATCGTTCCTGAAAAGGGAGCCCGCAGCTCGTACCGATTGAGCGCTCCAGTAGCGGCAGATGCATTGAGCGCAAGCAATTTCTGACGAGCGCTTGAAGTTGCAATCTCCGCCTCACGCAACTGCGTCTGAGCCTGAAGGTAATCCTGTTCAGCCGAGATTTTTTCCTGCCATAGCGTCTTCTCTCGCGCGTACGTCGCCTGTGCCGCCGATAATCTGCGCTCGGCCGTGAGCAGTTCGCTTCGTCGATCTGCTAGGTCAGTGCTCGCTATGATGGCAAGAACTTCACCTTTTCCAACCCGCTGACCCAAGGATACGGAGACTTTCTCAACTATGCCGGCTACGCGAGGCACTATATGAGCGGTCACGTCTTCGTTGAATCTGATTTCTCCGGGAAGGACGAAGGAGCTAGCGACCAAAACTGGCCCCGATTGTTTGGTCGCAATGCCCGATGCCTTCAACTGCTCTGGCGCTAATTGGATGGCACCGTCTGCCCGCGACACCTCATAGGACGCAACCGCACCGGAAGAACGGACTTTTAACGAGACGTCGAACACATGCGGCTTTGCAATTGGCTCAGGCAGGACAAATTTCTGACCCGACGCGACAAGAATGACTGACTGTTGTGTTCCGTCGTAGCGCTTTATAGTCCCGGATATCGACACGCCAGCAAGTCCTATTGGTTTGCCTTTAGAAAGAGGGTGTACCTCAAGTTGGACACTTTCGCCTTGCTCAGCAAAGACGACCTCAATTGATTGGGTCCCGCTTGTGAGTACCGTTCCTCCACGAGGTCCCACGGATGCGTCAGCCGCCAGTGCGGCATTCGCAGGCGATGCTCCGTTAATGTCCATGCCAAAATAATTTGCCGATAACAGCAAGACTGCAACGAGGACCGCAGAGCCGCCGGCAGCCATAACGAGATTTTTTTTGCTTGCCATGACATGCCTTAGGGTTGGGTAGACGGGGATGGTTGAGACGCCAGATCGATACTTCCGACGACGCGTTCAAGGTCCGCATAGGACTGACGGGCCGCGATTAAAGCCTTGAGATACTGCGACCGTGTCTGAAATAATGTGCGTTGTGCGTCAAGCACATCTATGAAACTGAATTTACCCAGGTCGAACCCGCGTGAAGTGGCATCCAGCGCCTGGCGGGCGGCTGGCAGCACCTCACCCTTTAAGCGCCGCGCCTCGATGCTAGCCGCGTCATAGCTGGCATATGCTTGAGCGAGATCCGCGCGCATTTGGGCAAGCTCTCCGTCACGATCAGATTTGGCTTTCTCCGCACGGTGCGTAGCCTCCAGCAACGCGCCCTTGTTGCTATCGAATATCGGCAGCGGGATCGATATTCCAACCACGGCTTGATTGCTCGGCATGCCTCCTGCAACGATGCGTTTCATACCAGCGCTCACGGTGATATCCGGCGTGCGCCTCGCGCGCTCAAGGGACACAATCGCATTCGATCGTCCTATTTCCGCAACTGCTCTCCGGGCGGCCGGCGAGTCTTCAATTCTCTGTTGGAGCACAGACATTCCGATAGGCACCTGAAGTGCTTCGGCGTCACCTGTTAAAGCTCTTTCCCCTAGGTCGAGCATGCCAATGGTCGACGCCAGCCTCACCTGCGCGGCGGACACAAAGGCATTCGCGCTCGCAAGAGCGATTTGAGCTTCGGTTGCAGCGACCTGCGCGCGGGTCGCCTCCACCGGAGACACTTTCCCTGCCGTTGCGCGCCGCTGAACCAATTGTGCTGAGCGACTTGCGATATCGGCGGAATCACGAGCGAGTTCAACCTGTTTTTGCGCGAACAACACTCCATAAAACGCTGTGCTGACATCGGCACGCAGGATGGCCACTCGCCCATCGAGTGATGCGAGTGCACCTTGCCGCGCATAGGAGGCGGCGTCCAAGCGATATGATCGTTGGCCCGCGAGTTCAATGCGCTGATTGATAAGGCCCGTTGAAGTCCGCTCGTTACCCTTGAACCCCTCCTGCAAAAACGACACTTCTGGGTTGGGTCGAGCACCGGCCTGAATATATGTTCCCATTGTCGCGTCTACTTCGGAGCGAGCGCTTCGGAGGAAAGGATTGTTGTCGAGCGCGATACGCTGTGCATCTTCCAGCGTCATCGGATTAGCTTGACTAGCCTCAGTTGTGACATGCGTGGACCCGTCAAAGCGGAGCGGTGTCGACGCATCAGCTGAGTTCGTCTGTGCTGCGACCGTTCCGGCAAACGTAGTCAAAATCGCTGCTCCAAAAACGCATATGCGCATGTTCTAACTCAGTAGGTCGTTGTAGATAAAGGATCATACGAATTTGTTGCGGCGCAAACATGATACGAACATGAGATTCTTGTCATGTTCACGGGATAGTCTTGCAGTAAGCCGTTGGCTAAAAAGCTCTACGCACCCGTTAACGGAAATTTTCAAGCTAGTTGTCGCCTCGACGCATAAAATTCAAGCTGCTTTTTGCTCCTGGTTACGGGGTTGTGGAACGACGCTTATTTTGTCGGTGCGATCCGGATTGAGATGGACGACATCAATGCGTTGCCAGTTGCGCGTTTGGCCTTTCCAACGCAACGGATTACTTTGCCGAGCGGTCTCGTAGAGGGCCGTACGACGATCAAGAATGTCTTGGTCGAGATTGCGGTGACGCTGAGCCGGCGTGACGAAGCGGATCGCGCTGTGACGATGCTCATGGTTATACCAGCGCACCAGTTCGGTGACCCAGTTGCGCGCGGCGCCCAAGGTGTCGAATGGCTTTAGCGGATAGGCCGGACGGTACTTCAGCGTCTTGAACAGCGATTCTGAAAAAGGGTTATCGTTGCTCACACCCGGGCGACTCAATGATGGCATGACACCTAGGGCCTGCAAGGTAGCCAGCATTGTGGCGCCTTTCATCGGGCCGCCATTGTCGGAATGCAGAATGACTTGATCAGGCTGTATCGCTTCACGCGCGCAGAGATCCTTGAGGACCTCGCTCGCCTGGGCACCGCTCTCCTCGGCATAGACCTGCCAGCCGACGATCATCCGGCTGAATACGTCCATAAACAGATAGAGATAAAAGTACTGTCCGCGAATCGCTGACGGCAAATAGGTGATATCCCAGCTGTAAAGCTGGTTTGGCGCGTCGGCCGCGACTGCACGTGGTTTGGAGCACGAACGGGGCGCTCGCTCACTGCGCCGGTGAGCGAGCTGACGCTCCTCTCGCAGTATCCGGTAGAAGGTCGATTCCGAGGCGATGTAGCGTTGCTGGTCAGCAAGCCGGGGAACGATCTGGCTCGGAGGCAAATGACCGAATTCGGCGGAGTTCGCGACTGCCAGCAGTTCGGCACGTTCATCGGCGGAAAGCTTGTGGGACGGTTCATAGCATCGTGAGGAGCGTCCATCAACCGCGTCAGGTTCGCCGCACAGCCAACGTTGCACAGTACGCTCGCTCAACCCCAGAATGCCACACGCGGGGGCTTGGCGAGCCCCCGCCAAGGTCGCCTCGCTGATCAGACCAATCAATGTTTTGCGCTCTTCAAGGGCGGTCATTACGCCTCGTCCTCGAACAACGCACGATACTTTTTTTGCAGCACCAACAGCGCTGCCGCCTCAGCCAAGGCCTTCTCTTTACGGTTCAATTCGCGCTGAAGCTGTACATTGGCTTGCTTCAGTTCACGGATCTCCTGAGCGCTCTCCTGGCGATTGCCAGCCCTGCCGACGACGCAAAAGTCCACGCCCCACTGCGCGAGATGATGGGCAAACAAGCCCCTCTCACGACACCACGCGTTCAGGGATTCGTCGACCAACCCGTGGCTCTCATGCAACGCCACCAGCCGCTCTTCCAGCGACCAGTCTTCTGGACGTTTTGCGTGTCCGGAGTCCGAGCTCCGAGCCGCCGTGGCGCTACCTCTCATCCACTTCCTTAAGGTCAGTGCATTCATGTTCAATTCGTCGGCCACGGATCCGACTGTACGGCTTCCGCGGTTAAGGACCTTCGCAAGCGCCTGCTCTTTAAACTCGGCTGAATACGTTTGTTTCGTCTTCAATCTACCACCTCTGATCTCTTCATTAAGAAAATTCAGAGGCGACAACTAGTGTGACGCAGGGGGTTAACGCGAAGGACACGATGGAAGCTTCACGTGGAGGTTCTGACATGGATAGTCTGGCTTCAACTGAGGCGCACGTTTAGCCATCGGACTCGCCGAGGAGGTAGGATCTTTTTGCGAATTTCCATTTACGAACGAGCATCCCGTCAGCATGGTTGTCGCAGCCACGAGTGTGCAGATGCTAAGCGCCTTAGTTAAAAGAGCTGAACGGAGCCAAGGGGTAACACCTCTTTCTTGACTTTTACATCTTTTAAACGCAATCATGAATAGCACCTGACGCTAATAGAGACAAGTTTGATAGGCTGTCTTCGGTCACCGACCAGGCGAGCATTCCCGAGTGTCGATGTCCGATCAGTCTGAAATAACGTGAGTCGCTCAAACCAGGCGCGCCCACGCAGCCGTCAAGACCCACGGAGTTGAGTGAACGCAGTAGACGACGCGATGTAGCCAACCTAAAGCGGATGACGTACGTGGCAGGCTGATTGCGAAGCGATCGAAGCCCAAAAATATTTGGTGAGATGCTCTAGACGAGCCGCTGGGGCCAAGCTCGCGTAGATAGCGTTCGGTTCGGCTTGTGTGGTTACGGTCCCGCTCGGTGGATCAAAGCACTGATTGACGGTGCGGTACGAGCGCCCTTCCTTATGTCTTGAGGCACACCGTCAGACGCCTCGTGCGCAGGAGCTTTTTTAACGACAGCGCCTCGCTGGCCCGATTCCGATTCGCTTTGCGCTCGAAAATTTGATCTGTGGAGGTCCCATGACGGATAGTTATGACCACCATCGGCAAAAGCAGTCGAAGAAAGGGTTGCCGCGAAGACTGCGATCAACATGAGAGCATGTTTCATTGGAACTACCTACAAAATATATCGGGTCGAAGTGATCTTCGAGTGATCTCATTTTGAGGAGAGAGGTCCGATGAGAACATGACGGCTAGATGATATTTTTATCATCTTGATTGCCGGTGATGCAGCAGTTCATTTCAGGTTGGAAGGCCGGACTCTCATCTGGTCGATCAGCCTCGCCAACGCGAAGCGTAGGCTGCCTATGAAACCGTATGCGATCACGGGCAAGTAGAATGCGGACTTGGGCGACATTATTCAGCGCATTGTAGCGAGGGTGAGAACGATTCCAATAGTCTTTCTTCGTCGGGGTAAGCGTTATCTAAGGCGAGCCGATCGTCCTTAGTTGAATCACATAAAGTCCGTGTGAAGCAACTTGCTGTTTAAAGCTGCAAATCTGACAAAATTATCATCGTGAGATCATCGTCACGCACCGCTGACTATGCAGACTTCTCTCCAAGCCGCCACATCGGCGGTTCTTAACCGAGAGATCAATTATGAAAGCGTCGAAAATTTCAGCTGTCGTTGTTTTCGCATGTGCCTCAGCAGTTGCATTTGCACAGGTGCCGTCGAGCGGCAAAACCCGTGAGCAAGTTAAGCAGGAGTTGGCACAGGCGCAGCACGATGGAATCGTCCCTGCTCCCAAGCATGACTACCCGCCAAGCCCGGCTCGGGTTGCTCGTAACAAGGAAGTTCATGCGCTGACCAAGCATGCCGGCGAGCAAATACCGGTTCAAGCGGATCATCACGATACAGTCGCAGGTCGGTAATCGTGCAGACGGGTCAACCCGACCGGTGCCTGCTCTTCCGACGCGTTGACCGGCCTAATGAGGCGGTTGTTGGCTACTAATAGCGAGGGCGCCTGAAAGGTCCCTTTGCCGATCGCCGTTTAAATAGCCCGAGGACCGAGATTGTTGAAATATACGCAGTGCGGCGAACGGCCGGCCGGAATGACTGAGATCAACGCATCGTCAGACAAATCAACCATTCCCACACTTCCGTACTCTCGAAATGCGTATTTCACGGAAGCTGGACACGCGTTACGTACGAAGACGGAGGAACGTGGCAGGTACAGCACACTGAGCGGAATGTTGATCCTTCTCTTGGGAAAATGCCGCGGACCACGGATCAATGTGAGTGTGATGGCTGGAGCTTCGAAATTGTCGATCTTGATGGACTACGCAATGACAAAGTTTCGTCTACCAAGCAAGAAGGACATCCGAGTTAGGACAGTCGTTGTAGGATAGCTCACGCGTCAGGAGTTTTTCGCATCCGCTATTCCGTTCTGGGTACGCCAACCTCATGGCACTGGGTCATCAGTGAATATGACGATGGTGGATATCTGGGAAGTGGGCGTGCGTATGGGTAATGCGTACGTGCTCGTGCGCATGTGTGTGGGTTTCTTCACCGTCCCAACCAAATTCGTGGATGTGCTGGTGGTGCTCATCGTGCCGGTGCGGATGATTGTGGCTCAAGACTTCGTGTGTATGGGAATGTTCGTGCCGCTCGCAAATATGGAGCCAGATGCCGAGCGCCATTAACACTGCAGCCACCCAGAAAGGAAACGACGGTATTTCTGGCCATAGAACGATCGATAGCGCCACCCCAAATATTGGTGCAACGGAAAAATACGCGCCGGTTCTGGCTGTGCCGAGTTTGCGCAGGGCAACGACGAAGAGCACCAAGCTCACGCCATAACCCGCGAAGCCTGTAAGCATCGCCGTGGCAACCTTGAACACTTCGGGCACACGTGCACCGAGAAGCAAAGCGATAGCCAGATTGACGGAGCCCGCCACCAGCCCTTTCAGGACAGCAATCACCATAGCGTCGTTGGTCGACACCTTACGGGTCAGATTATTGTCAACCGCCCAGCAGATGCAGGCTGCCACACCCGGTCGCTAGGAGAGTACTATGCCTCCCGCCACGATCGCTACCATCCCAAGAAAGATTTGCAGATCGACGTTTTCTCGTTTTCTCGAAAGACGACCCATGCAAGTACAGCAGTAATCACCCCTTCGAGGTTGAGTAATAGCGAGCTGGAGGCGGCAGGTGCGGTGTTCAATCCGAACATCAGAAACGCGGGGCCTGCCACACCACCAGCGGCAATTGCCCCAAGCAACCAAGGCACTTCGGTTAATTGTATTCGGCTCTGGTTCTCTTGCTCGCGAGCGTACGGAACAGCCGCTGGAACACGATTCCAACGGCTAGCCCAATTCCACTGCCGAGATAAAACAGGCCCGGACCATGAAGGGCGACAGCGATCCCAGCAGCGCCTTGGCGAGTGGCGTTGTTGCACCGAATAAGGCGGCTGCGAGCAAGGCGGTGAACGCGGCGTTATGACGTGCGGACATATGGATCGGAGATGAGACTAAAAGGTTAAAAAATTGCCCTTTCCCGTGCCCTCATGTACAACCTTCGAACACTTATCGGCATCGTCGCGACACGACGCTTGCGTGTCGAGGCTTTTCGGAGAAACCGCCGTTGCCGCGGTCTTGGGACGTGATTAATCCGTGCATCAAATTGCCCATGTTCACGTGGATGGGTCATCTAAGCTCAACCGTTTTTCGAGAAGCAAATATAAAAGCGCTTTATTCTCTAACGATAACTGTCGAAGTTGCCGCCGCAACTCTACCTTCGTCGGCGAAGCGATGCGCTCAGGAGAGCTTAGGGGTGATCGAACTCGTTTTGCAAGGATTGCATGGACGAGGTCCGGATGACAGACGTACAAATTCCCACGGTTTACGCCCGCGACAGAGCAAACTTTTGCAACGCTCAACGGCCCGGTTGTTTCTTGTACCAGATAAGCGATCGCAGATTCCACACGACTACGCACGGAGGCAGTTTGGAAGACACCCTTTTTCATGAGCTTCCACCTGCGCTCGATTCGACAAGATGAGCGTGCTTATTTAGCCCGGAAAGCACTTTCGCTGAATTTTCGCTTCGCCGCTGGACTATACGGACAGTCTGCTCGCAAAGGCCAGAACGACTTAAAAACAGAAGATCTTCCTTGCACCGGGTCTCCCAGAACGGGCGGTGTTTTTCGGTTGTCAGGAAGTTAGAGCACGTCGAACAGACATCCGGACACCTGCGGACGTGATTGGGGCCTTGCGCATCGCCCCGACAAGCCGAGTGAGATTGGGAATAAACGCAGTAACCCCAGTCGCAAGGCGCTAGATGCTTAGGTTCAAGGGGTCGTTGCAACACCTAATGTTTATGACGCAAGTAGTAGATCTCTTAGTGCTTCTGCTGGTGATTTCCATCCAAGGCTTTTACGCGGTCTGCAATTTAGTGCGTCTGCGACG
>NZ_JBSIPA010001017.1:0-297 GCF_053574605.1 Caballeronia sp. M23-90
TGATCCGCGCATTCAACCAGATGATGCGGCAGATCAACGACGCCGACGACGAAAAAGCCGTAATGCTGGCGGGCATCGCGCACGATCTGAAAGCGCCGCTCACACGCTTGAAACTGCGGGCGAGCGTCCGGTGCCCGTTGAAGAACGCGGACCGCGCGAATTGCGCGACCTGATCCGCGCATTCAACCAGATGATGCGGCAGATCAACGACGCCGACGACGAAAAAGCCGTAATGCTGGCGGGCATCGCGCACGATCTGAAAGCGCCGCTCACACGCTTGAAACTGCGGGCGAGCGT
>NZ_JBSIPA010000116.1:0-15834 GCF_053574605.1 Caballeronia sp. M23-90
TGTGCCGCAAGGCCACGTTGTCACCTCGCCGATGGTCGGCTCGTTCTACCGCGCGCCGTCGCCGGGCGCAGACGCGTTCGTGCAAGTGGGCGACACGGTCAAGGAAGGGCAGACGCTCTGCATCATCGAAGCCATGAAGCTGCTCAACGAAATCGAGTCGGACAAGTCGGGCGTCGTGAAGGAAATCCTGGTCGAGAACGGTCAGGCCGTCGAGTACGGCCAACCGCTCTTTGTAATCGGCGATTGATCTCCCGCGCTTCAATCGAGGCGTCGCACGCAGCACGCGCGCCCGGTGAAACGCAGCACTCGGGCGCTCGCCACGTCTGTCAGACAGACAACGGCCGAGACGCGCCGCCGATCTCCCAGGAACGCCACGGACCCTTGTCCCGGCGGTCCATCGATGAGTCGAAACCTTGCTATGTTTGAAAAAATCCTCATTGCGAACCGTGGTGAAATCGCGCTGCGAATCCAGCGCGCGTGCCGCGAACTCGGCGTCAAGACGGTCATCGTCTATTCGGAAGCCGATAAAGAAGCAAAATACGTGAAGTTGGCCGACGAAGCCGTGTGTATTGGACCGGCTCCGTCCAACCTCAGCTACCTCAACATGCCGGCGCTGATCAGCGCGGCAGAAGTCACCGACGCCGAAGCGATCCACCCGGGCTACGGTTTCTTGTCCGAAAACGCGGACTTCGCGGAGCGCGTCGAGCAGTCGGGCTTCACGTTCATCGGACCGCGCCCCGAAACGATCCGCATGATGGGCGACAAGGTCTCCGCCAAGCAGACGATGATCAAGACCGGCGTGCCCTGCGTCCCGGGTTCTGAAGGCGCGTTGCCCGACGATCCCAAGGAAATCGTGAAGATTGCGCGCGCCGTGGGTTATCCGGTGATCATCAAGGCGGCAGGCGGCGGCGGTGGTCGCGGCATGCGCGTGGTGCACACGGAAGCGGCGCTGGTGAACGCGGTGAACATGACCCGCGAAGAAGCCGGCCGTGCGTTCGGCAACCCGCAGGTCTACATGGAAAAATTCCTGGAGAACCCGCGGCACATCGAAATCCAGATCCTCGCCGATTCGTTCCGTAATGCAATCTGGCTGGGTGAACGCGATTGCTCCATGCAACGCCGTCACCAGAAGGTAATTGAAGAAGCGCCGGCGCCGGGCATTCCGCGCCGTCTGATCGACCGGATTGGCGATCGTTGCGCCGATGCCTGCAAGAAGATGGGTTATCTCGGTGCGGGCACGTTCGAATTCCTGTACGAGAACAACGAGTTCTATTTCATCGAAATGAACACGCGCGTGCAGGTCGAGCATCCGGTGACGGAGCTGATCACGGGCGTGGATATCGTTCAGGAACAGATTCGTATTGCCGCCGGCGAAAAGCTCGCGTTCCGCCAGAAGGACATCCAGTTCCGCGGCCACGCGATCGAATGCCGGATCAATGCGGAAGATCCGTTCAAGTTCACGCCGTCGCCGGGACGTCTCACGTCGTGGCACGCGCCGGGCGGTCCGGGGATTCGCGTCGATTCGCACGTGTACAACGGCTATTTCGTCCCGCCGAACTACGATTCGATGATCGGCAAGCTGATCTCGTACGGCGCGACGCGCGAGCAGGCGATCAACCGCATGCGTATCGCGTTGTCGGAGATGGTGGTGGAAGGTATCTCGACCAACATCCCGCTGCATCGCGAGATGATGATCGACGCCAAGTTCGTCGAAGGCGGCACGAGCATTCACTACCTCGAAAACAAGCTCGCCGCGCGCAAGGCGGCAGCCGCCGTCGCCGCGGAAGACGCAGCACTATAAGTAAGGCAGCAAAAGATGAGCTACCGGGAATTGATCGCCGAGCTGGACCGGGAACACGCGGAAGCGTTGTCGGATGCGCTGCTGGAACTGGGCGCGCTGTCGGTATCGGTGGAAGATGCCGACGCCGATACCCCCGACGAGCAACCCCTGTTCGGCGAGCCCGGCCTCACGCCGGATCAGAAAGCGTGGAACCGTTCTCGCGTGGTTGCGCTGCTTTCCAATGACGCCGATCCCGCCGTGCTGCTTGCGGCAGCGGCCAATGAAATCGGCTTGAAGGATACGCCTTCGTTCACGTTGCGCGACGTTGAAGACCAGGACTGGGTACGCCTCACACAATCCCAGTTCGATCCGATTCCCATCGGCAAACGAATCTGGGTCGTGCCGTCATGGCACGACGCGCCCGAACCCGACGCGCTCGTGCTCGAACTCGATCCGGGCCTCGCATTCGGCACCGGCAGCCATCCGACCACGCGGCTTTGCATGGAGTGGATCGAGCAGTCGGTGTTCGAAAACCAGTCCGTGCTCGACTACGGTTGCGGTTCCGGCATCCTCGCGATTCTTGCGAAGAAATGCGGTGCAAATCCGGTGATGGGTATCGATATCGATCCGCAAGCCGTCGAATCCGCGCGCCAGAACAGCGAGCGCAATCACGCGGACGTGACCTACGGCCTGCCCGCCGACCTGCCCGAAGGACAGTTCGATATCGTCGTGGCGAACATCTTGTCGAACCCGCTGAAGCTGATGGCGTCGATGCTTTCTACCCGCGTGAAACCGGGCGGACGCATTGCGCTGTCGGGCATTCTCGCGCGTCAGGCCGACGAAGTTGCGGCCGTCTACGCGCGCTGGATCGACATCAGCGTATGGCGCGAGCACGAAGGATGGGTATGTCTTGCCGGTACCCGCCGCGAAAGCCTTTAGAATAGCGCCATCGTCCTTCTACTGGCCTCTGGCCTTCGGCTAACTATGGCGCTGGCTACCCGCTGTCCCCACTGCGATACGGTTTTCCGCCTTGACCCGCATCTGCTCGCGCCGCACGACGGCCGCGTGCGCTGCGGTCATTGCCAGGAAATTTTCGATGCCGCGCATTATCAATTCGACCGCGATGCCATCGCGATGACCGCGCAGGCGGCGGCCGCGGCTACGCCCGTTCCGAACTACGGGGTCGATCCGGCAAGTCCGTGGGCGGAAAAGTCGAGCGCGGAAGTCGCCGGCGGCAAGGACGAGGCGCTCGGCATTTCGCTGCACCCGTTCATCCCGGATACCGCGCTCGGGCCTCAAGCTGAGGAAGATTTGGCGGCAAACCCCGCGCACGCCGTGCCGGAGGAAGAACCGTTCGCCGGATTGGCTGCGGCGCAAGCCGAAGCGTTGTCACGTACGCGCGACGCGAGCGATTTCCCGGGCGATGGCCGCGCAGAATCGCCGTGGCATGAAGTCAATCGTCCGCAGACGCGAGCCGAACCAAACACCCCCAGCCGTAACGACCCGTTCATTGGCCGAGTGGAGCCCGAGCCGACAAGGCGCGTCGATCCTTTTATCGGCCGGACGGAAAATGAAGCATTGCACGAGTCGCGTACCGAGCCGTTTGTCGGACGGACAGCGCCCCGTGACGAACAGGAGAAGCCCGCGCCGCGACGCGCCGAAACTCCGCATCCGTGGGCCGAAGAACCCGACGACGATCCCCACGCCGACGACGAACCGCGCTTCGGCCGTCCGGCATCGGCCGTCCCTCCTCCTGCCGAGCCCTTCCCCGTCACCCGCGAAACGCGTCCGGTTGCGCGTTCGGGAATGGCGTGGAAGATCATCGGCTCACTGATTGCGCTCGTGCTGCTTGTCGCGCTCGCCGCGCAAGTCGCGTGGTGGCAGCGTGAAACCGTCATGGTTTACTGGCCGGCATCGCAGCCGCTGTTCGCTCAGGCGTGCGAGCAGATTGGCTGCACGGTTGCGCCGCCGCGCGATATCGATGGATTGCAGATCGAGAATTCCGGCCTGCGTCAGGTGGATGGATCGCACAAGCTCGAACTGAAACTGTCGCTGCGCAATCGCTTCGACCTCGCCATTGCGTATCCCGCGCTGGAACTCACGCTACTCGACGACAAGAACAACGTCGCGATCCGCCGTGTGCTCTGGCCGCAGGATTACGCGCGGCCGGGAACGCAGATCGGCGCGGGCCTTGGCGCTCGCAGCACGCAACCGGTGATCGTCCGGCTCGATACCGGCGACGCCGTTGCGGCGAATTATCGCGTGCAGATTTTCTACCCCTGACGCGCTTCACTCTTAGTTAGTCGTTGTCTCCGTGCGCGCCGCCCGTCCGTTCTGGCCGGACGACGCGCTCAATCCCTGACCATCAGACCCATTCTGGAGTAGACATGAGCCAAGTCACCCTCGGCGGCAACCCGATCGAAGTCGCCGGCACCTTCCCGTCCGCCGGCGCAAAAGCAGCCGATTTCACGCTGGTCGGCAAGGACCTCGGCAACCTGACGCTCGCGAGCTTCGGCGGCAAGCGGAAAGTGCTGAACATCGTACCGAGCCTGGATACGCCCACGTGTGCCACGTCCACGCGCAAGTTCAACGAAGCCGCAGCCGGCCTCGACAACACGGTCGTCGTGGTGGTTTCCGGCGACCTGCCGTTCGCAGCGTCGCGTTTTTGCACGACGGAAGGCATCGCGAACGTGGTGACGGCTTCGACATTCCGCAGCCATGATTTCGCCAAGGCGTATGGCGTCGATGTCACGAGCGGTCCGCTCACGGGCCTGACGGCGCGCGCGGTCGTGGTTATCGATGAAAACGACAAGGTGCTGTACTCGGAACTCGTGGCGGAAATCAAGAACGAGCCGAACTACGACGCCGCGCTGGCCGCGTTGAAGTAAGCAGAAGAATTTGCGGGACGCCGGCGAGGAATGAAAACGTTGCTCGCCGGCAATGCATGACATCAGAAGTCCGCGGCATGTGCATTCGTGGCGTTGAATAGCGAGAAACGCGCAACGAGCAACGCAACGAATGCGCAGCGCCATCATCCGGGCATGCACAGTGCTCAGGAACCTTCACCTGCGCGCACCTTTACCATCATTTTCAGGAATTTCGCCAGTGTCTACGCTCATCTGCGGCTCGCTCGCCTACGACAACATCATGACGTTCCAGGGCCGTTTCGGCGACCACATCCTGCCGGACCAGGTGCATCAGTTGAACATCAGCTTCCTGGTCCCCACGATGCGGCGCAACTTCGGCGGCTGCGCGGGCAACATTGCCTATGCACTGCAGTTGCTCGGCGGCGATGCAAAGATCATGGCGACGCTCGGTGAAGCCGATGCCCAGCTCTACCTCGATCGCTTCGATGCACTGGGTTTGTCGCGCGAATACGTGCGTGTCCTGCCCGACCAGCACTCGGCGCAGTGCTTCATCACGACCGATCTGGCGAACAACCAGATCACCGCATTCCACCCCGGCGCGATGATGGATTCGCACCTGAATCATGCCGGAGAAACGAAGGGCATCACGCTTGGGATCGTCGCACCGGATGGCGCCGACGGCATGCGCCAGCACGTCGAAGAACTCGCGGCGGCGGGCATCCCGTTCGTCTTCGATCCGGGCCAGGGCCTGCCGATTCTCGAAGGTGTGGAGCTTTGTCGCATGATTGAACTTGCCACATACGTGGCGGTCAACGACTACGAGGCGAAATTGTTGAGCAACAAGACCGGCTGGTCTATCGACGAAATTCTGAGCCGCGTCGACGCATTGATCATCACGCGCGGCGAGCACGGCGCGCAGATCCTGCACGCTGACGGTATCGAAGAAATTCCGGTTGTGAAGGCGCAGCAGATCATCGACCCAACCGGTTGCGGCGACGCATTCCGCGGCGGCTTGCTTTACGGCATCGAGAACAAGCTGGGCTGGGCGAAAACCGGTCGTCTCGCAAGCCTGATGGGATCGCTGAAGATCGAACATCAGGGACCACAGACCTACGCGCCCACGCGCGCTGAGATCGCCGAGCGTTTCGAGTCGGCGTTCGGCATGGCGCTTTGAGCGTGAAGCAATGAAACACGACGTGGCCGGCTGCTATTCAAAAACGGCAGCCGGCAGTAATTAGCAGGGGTGAAGAATGAACACGACAAACCGAGTAGTGCTGGCAGCAGCGCTGGTTAGCAGCGTCTTCGTGACGGGATGCGCCTACAACAGCAGCTCGCCGGACGTGTACACGGCATCGCAGGCGCAACGCGAAGAAACGGTCCGCATGGGTACCGTCGACAGCGTGCGAGGCGTGAAGATCAGCTCGAACAACGGCCAGCCGAGTGGCCTTGGTGCTATCGGCGGCGGTGCGTTGGGTGCAGTGGCCGGCAGCGCGCTGGGCGGCGGACGTGGCTCGATCCTGACGGGCATCGTTGGTGGTATCGCAGGCGCAGTCGCGGGTAACGCTGTTGAAAACGGTGTCGCCACGCAAAACGGACTGGAGATCACCGTGCGTCTTGATAACGGCGACATGCGCGCCATTACGCAAACCGCAACCGGCGAAGTGTTCCAGGCCGGCGAACGTGTCCGCTTGTTGTCGAGCGGCGGTGTGACGCGCGTCACCCACTGAAGTTGATGACGCGTCGGCGCGATCGAACAGATCGTGCCAGCGCTTGCGAAAACGCATGGTCCCTCGGGCGCATGCGTTTTTTTTCGCCCATAAAAAAACCCGCTGCCGATATAAACCGGACAGCGGGTCTGGGCCGCGCAGCACTAAGCGGCCGCGACACACATTGCGTGTGTCGAATTACTGCACTACCACCTGCGCTTACGGACGGCTTCCCGTCGGGAACGGCCATGCAGCAGCCGGGTTCAACGCCGTCTTGACCGTTGCAGCCGGAGCCGGCGCTGCGGGGGTCGTTGCCGTCGTTGCCGGAGCTACAGCAGTCGTCTTCTTCGCAGCGGCAGCCTTCTTGGCCGGAGCCTTCTTTGCAACCGGAGCAGGCGCTGCAGCGGGCGCAGCGGCAGGGGCGGGAGTTGCTGCTTTCTTCGCAGCAGGCGCGGCCTTCTTCGCAGCCGGGGCAGCCTTCTTGGCGGGCGCAGCCTTCTTGGCGGCCGCCTTTTTGGCAGGTGCCTTCTTAGCAGGCGCCTTTTTGGCAGCAGCCTTCTTAGCAGGCGCCTTCTTGGCAGCGGCCTTCTTCGCAGGAGCCTTTTTAGCAGGCGCCTTTTTAGCAGCAGCCTTCTTGGCAGGCGCCTTCTTGGCAGCGGCCTTCTTCGCCGGCGCCTTCTTAGCTGCAACCTTCTTCGCTGCAACCTTCTTCACTGCGACTTTCTTGGCTGCAACTTTCTTCGCCGGCGCCTTCTTGGCAGCAACCTTCTTCGCTGCAACCTTCTTCGCCGCGACCTTCTTCACTGCGACTTTCTTGGCTGCAACTTTCTTGGCTGCCGGCGCCTTCTTCGCTACCGTTGCCTTCTTGGCAGCCGTCTTCTTAACGGCCGGCTTTGCTGCAGCCTTCTTTGCGACGGATTTCTTGGCTAATGCCATCATTTTCTCCTTCAGGTTTCAAGATGAGAGTCAGTTCAAACAACACCCTTCGTCAAAACCCGCTTCCCGCGTGGGCTTCTCAGGACGCACGCTGCGAAGCGGATTATTCATCGGCGTACGCTGATGGAGCCTGCTTACGCTAATGAATACGGCAAGGCGCGCGGTGCCACAAGGCACCGCGCGCCAAATTGAGTCAGCACCTTGAGACGGTGCCGGCAATCGCTTGATCGGGCCGTCGGCACTGCCGACGGCATATTTCGGGGGGAAGTTTGCCCGTCCCACTGAAGGGTCCGCAAAACGCCTGTCATCTATATGGGCTGTCGAGCCACAAGGCGCACTTTGCATCAGGCGACCGTTCTCCTAAACCTGTTGGACCGGCGCGCGCAATCGCGTTTCGCACGCGAGAACACCGGTTTGCTATTTAACCGTCTACTCGGCGCCGCAATCGGCGCCTGGTCTGCATCTCATTCCTCGCGGCAATGCGTCCATTGCCGCGGCTGACGTCGATTCGCTTTGCCGTTTATTCCCAGGTCAGCGCGCCGCCAGTTTGATACTCGATTACTCGCGTCTCGAAGAAGTTGCGTTCCTTCTTCAAGTCGATCATCTCGCTCATCCACGGGAACGGGTTTTCCTCGTTCGGGAACAGCGTGTCGAGGCCGATCTGCTGGCATCGACGGTTACAGATGAAGCGCAAGTAGCTCTTGAACATGGATGCATTCAGACCGAGCACGCCGCGCGGCATCGTGTCTTCTGCATACCGGTATTCGAGTTCAACAGCCTGCTGGAAAATCTCGCGGATCTCCGCGCGGAATTCCGGCGTCCACAATTGCGGCTCTTCAAGCTTGATCTGGTTGATCAGGTCGATACCGAAATTGCAGTGCATCGACTCGTCGCGCAGGATGTATTGGTACTGCTCTGCCGCGCCCGTCATCTTGTTCTGGCGACCCAGCGCCAGGATTTGCGTAAAGCCGACGTAGAAGAACAGCCCTTCCATCACGCAAGCAAACACGATCAACGACTTCAGCAATTTCTGGTCCGCTTCGAGCGTGCCCGTGGTGAATGCCGGATCGGTCAGCGTGTTGATGAACGGAATCAGGAACTCGTCCTTCGCACGAATCGAGTCGACTTCGTGATACGCGTTGAAGATCTCGCTCTCGTCCAGACCCAGCGATTCGACGATGTACTGATATGCGTGCGTGTGGATTGCTTCCTCGAACGCCTGGCGCAGCAGGAACTGGCGGCACTCGGGCGCGGTGATGTGGCGATACGTGCCGAGCACGATATTGTTCGCCGCCAGCGAATCCGCCGTCACGAAGAAACCGAGGTTGCGCTTCACGATGCGGCGCTCGTCGTCGGAGAGACCATTCGGATCTTTCCACAACGCGATGTCGCGCGACATGTTCACTTCCTGCGGCATCCAGTGGTTTGCACAACCCGCCAGATACTTTTCCCACGCCCACTTGTACTTGAACGGCACCAACTGGTTCACGTCGGTCTTGCCATTGATGATGCGCTTGTCCGCCACATTCACCCGCTTCGCACTTGCAGCCGCGATGTCGCTGGCGCTCGGTGCAACGGGAGCTACGAAGTCGCTCGCAAAAATGTTCGCGCCTACTGGCGTTTGATGGGCAGTTTGAAGAACGCCATGACCGGCAGCATGTGCAGCGCCCGGAGCGGCTGCACGTGATGCCTGACTGACGCCGGCAACCTGACCTGCCGGGTTACGCAACGTGTTGTGTTGCGAACCGTTCGAGGGAGTTACGGCAGTGGTCTCGTCATCCCAGTTGAGCATAAATTCTCACCATCAATTTAGATCGGTTTGTACCATCTTTCCATGAGCGATAAAAGAGCTTGCTCATAAAAATCCTGTTTTCGTGTTGACGCTGCTACTTGCATACAACACTTTGCGTTCAGCTCACTGCTTGACGCTTCAAGCGAGATGCTGCTGAGCGTGTTCGAAGCAGTGCGCTTTCATGCACTTCACAGCGTTGTGATGCGTTGCTGCGAATCGTCTTGCATGTGTCGTTTGAAGCGTGACGTCCAGTGACTTTCGTTGCATTCGAACTTCAATTGCCTTCGATGAAAATCCTGGCTCGCCTGCATGTTGATGCGTGTGGATCTGTTGCGGGTTCATACGATGCGCAACGCGTTCATTCAGTTAAGTCGATCTTCGCGATGCACACAAGCAAAGCTTTGAAACTCACCTCGGGAGACACGCTTGCGCGACACGTTTTTGATCGAGCGAACGCTGCTTCAGCGCCGTCGATTCCCGCCTGTCCCGCAGTGGAAACAAGGCGCTTTCGCGCTGTGTTTCCATGGTGAAAGTGTAGCACTCGATGCCTTCATCGAAAAGGTTAAAAACACAAAATCTTGGGTCTTCGAGTCGGTTACAAACTACCTATAGTACAAGTGAACACTCGATGCAAGTGGCAGTCAGGGCCGCAAAAACAAGCTTCGAAGCCTTGCTCAGCACCGCGCTCACGCACGTTTGTCTCGCAGCGGCACAAGCAGTTCACGCAGATTGTTGTGATCGATTTCGTGCATCAGCGCGAGCAGCCGGCCGAGCTGTCCTGCAGGAAAACCCTCACGCGCAAACCACGCGAGATAGTGACCCGGCAGGTCCGCAAGCAAGCGGTCCTTGTACTTTCCGTAAGGCATTTTTTGCGTGACGAGACGCTGCAGATCTTCGGGGTCCATCGTCGTGCTCCTTGTGTTTCGAATGTCGCTGCCATGATATCGATGCCATAATCGCAACTCCCGCCGCGAAGAGATCCCCTTCCGTTCTCCATGCCGCTAGCCATCAAAGCTTTCGTTGCCCCTCTCATCGTCGCCTGTGCGATGTTCATGGAAAGCGTCGATGCCAACGTCATCGTCACCGCGATCCCCGAAATGGCCAAAGCTTTCGGCCGCGATCCTGTAACGCTGAAGATTGCCGTCACGAGTTATGTGCTCGGCCTTGGCGTGTTCATTCCGATCTGCGGCTGGGTCGCCGACCGCTTCGGCGCGCGCACCATCTTTCGTCTTGCCATCGGCATCTTCGTGGCCGGCTCCATCTTGTGCGCGGCGTCCACCTCGCTGATTCCCTTTACCCTCGCGCGTTTCGTGCAGGGCGTCGGCGGCGCGATGATGGTCCCGGTCGGGCGGATCATCATCTTCCGTTCGGTGCGCCGCTCGGAGTTCATCCGCGCGATGAACTACCTGTCGCTGCCTGCCATGTTCGGTCCCGCGGTCGGTCCGCTGCTCGGCGGGTTCATCACGACGTACCTGCACTGGCGCCTGATTTTCTTCATCAACATTCCGATCGGTATTGCCGGGATCTACCTCACGAACAAGTACATCGCGAATGTGCGCGAGGCGCATCCGGGGCCGCTCGACTGGCTTGGCTTCTTTTTATCGGCGATGGGCGGCACGTTGTTCCTGCTCGGACTGTCGCTGATCGGCGGCGAACTGGTCACGGATCGGGTCGCGGCGGGCATGGCGCTCGGCGGCGTGGTTTTCCTCGTGCTCTATTTTCTCCACTCGCGGCGCATCAAGTTGCCACTGCTCGATCTGAGCTTCCTGCACGTGCCGACCTTCCAGGCGAGCGTGGTCGGCGGGTCGCTGTTTCGTATCGGCTTGGGCGCCGTGCCGTTCCTGCTGCCGCTCGCCATGCAGGAGGGACTCGGCATGAGCGCGTTCAAGTCGGGCTCGATCACATGCGCGTCCGCGGTCGGCGGCATGTTCATGCGCTCGCTGGCCTCGCGCGTGCTGCACCGCTTCGGCTTCCGGCAGACGCTGATGGTGAATGCGGCGCTCTCCGGCATCGCGATCGCGGCGTGCGGCATGTTCTATCCGGGAACGCCGACGTGGCTCATCTGGGCGGTCGTGCTGCTCGGCGGATTCTTCCCGGCGTTGCAATTCACGAGCCTCAACTCGCTGACCTACGCAGAAATCGAAAGCCGCGATGTGGGCCGCGCGACGAGTCTCGGCAGTTTCATCCAGCAGGTTTCGCTGGGCTTGGGCGTGACGGTCGGCGGGATCGCGCTGCAGATCTCTCACGATCTGCAAGGCCATCCGCAGATGGTCTGGTCGGACTTCTGGCCGGCGTTCGTGGTTGTCGGCATGTTTTCGTTTCTTTCGATTCCAATTACCGCGAAGCTTTCCCGCGATGCCGGGCATGAGATCTCGCGTGGAACGCGAGGGTAAGCGGCGAGTACAAATGGAAAAGGCCGGTATCGAATCCGGCCGCCGCTTCCTGACCAGGAAGAACAACCATATCCGTACCGGCCCTCTCTAACTGCTGTACTTATTAGCGACGGGCCATCTGCAACCCGTCGCCTGCATCTTCTTACTGGCAAGCCTCGCATTCGTCGAACCCGGCATCGCCCGGACGCATCATGCAAACCGGACCATCGGCTTCCTGCTCAGCCGCTGCCACCGCCGGCGCCGCGACCGCCGCCGCATTGAAACCACCCGTCGATGACCCGTGCGAACCCTGCGTGCCGAAGCCGCTGCCGTTCGTACCCGAAGCACCACCCGTACCGCCCGCGCCGTTGTCCGAACTGCCCGACGGCACCGAATTCAACTGACCGTGAGCCACAGTCGACTTCTCGACGTGCGTGGCGGCCATGGTGCGGAGGTAGTACGTGGTCTTCAGGCCGCGCAGCCACGCGAGCTTGTACACCTCGTCCAGTTTCTTGCCCGATGCGCCACCCATATAGATGTTCAGCGACTGCGCCTGGTCGATCCACTTTTGGCGGCGCGATGCCGCTTCCACGACCCAGGTCGCGTCCAGTTCGAACGCAGTGGCGTAGATGGCGCGCAGGTCGGCCGGCACCCGGTCAATCCGCGAGAGCGTGCCGTCGAAGTACTTCAGGTCGGAGACCATGACTTCGTCCCACAGGCCGCGTTCCTTCAGGTCACGCACCAGGTATTCGTTCACGACCGTGAATTCACCCGACAGATTCGACTTCACGTACAGATTCTGGAACGTCGGCTCAATACACGCCGACACGCCGATGATGTTCGAAATCGTCGCGGTAGGTGCAATTGCCACGCAATTTGAGTTGCGCATGCCGTAAGTTGCAATGCGCGAACGCAGCTCGGTCCAGTCCATGGACGCGCTTTCGTCCACTTCCACGTAGCCGCCACGCTCGGCCGCCAGCAGCTTCAGCGAGTCTTGCGGCAGAATGCCGCGATCCCACAGCGAACCGCGATAGCTCGAATAACGGCCGCGCTCTTGCGCCAGTTCCGTCGATGCGTAGTACGCGTAGTAGCAGACCGCTTCCATCGACGTATCGGCGAACTCAACCGCTTCCTTCGATGCATACGGCGTGCGCAGCAAGTGCAGGCAGTCCTGGAAGCCCATGATGCCCATGCCGACCGGACGATGCTTCAGGTTCGAATTACGCGCCTTGGCGACGGCGTAGTAATTGATGTCGATGACGTTGTCGAGCATGCGCATTGCCACGCTGACAGTACGCTTGAGCTTCTCGTGATCGAGCGCCAGCGTGCCGTCGGCCTGCTTCGTCATGTGCGCGACGAGGTTCACCGAGCCGAGGTTACATACGGCGATTTCAGTGTCGCTGGTGTTCAGCGTGATTTCCGTGCACAGGTTCGACGAATGCACGACACCCACATGCTGCTGCGGCGAACGGATGTTGCACGGATCCTTGAACGTGATCCACGGGTGACCCGTTTCGAACAGCATGCCCAGCATCTTGCGCCACAGTTGCGCGGCCGGAACCTTCTTGAACAGCTTGAGTTCGCCACGCGCCGCTTTTTCTTCGTACGCCACGTAGGCTTTTTCAAACGCTGCGCCGAACAGGTCGTGCAGGTCCGGCGTGTTGGCCGGGGAGAACAGCGTCCAGTCGCCGTTTTCGTGGACGCGCTTCATGAACAGGTCGGGAATCCAGTTCGCCGTGTTCATGTCATGCGTGCGGCGACGGTCGTCGCCCGTGTTCTTGCGCAGTTCCAGGAATTCTTCGATATCCAGGTGCCACGTTTCCAGGTACGCGCACACCGCGCCCTTGCGCTTGCCGCCCTGGTTCACCGCGACGGCGGTATCGTTCACGACCTTCAGGAACGGCACCACGCCTTGCGACTTGCCGTTCGTACCCTTGATGTGCGAACCAAGCGCACGCACGCGCGTCCAGTCGTTGCCCAGGCCGCCCGCGAACTTCGAGAGCAGCGCATTTTCCTTCAGCGCTTCGTAGATGCCGTCGAGGTCGTCGGCAACCGTCGTCAGATAGCACGATGACAACTGCGAACGGCGCGTGCCCGAGTTGAACAGCGTCGGCGTGGACGACATGAAGTCGAAGCTCGACAACACGTTGTAGAACTCGATAGCGCGTGCTTCGCGGTCGATCTCGTTGAGCGCCAGGCCCATTGCAACGCGCATGAAGAACGCCTGCGGCAGTTCGATGCGCTTGTTTTCGTTGTGCAGGAAGTAGCGGTCATACAGCGTCTGCAGGCCGAGATAGCCGAATTGCAGGTCGCGGTCGGCGTCGAGTGCGGCGCCCAGGCGCTTCAGGTCGTACTGCTGGAGCTTCTCGTCGAGCAGTTCCGCTTCCACGCCCTGCTTGATGAACAGCGGGAAGTATTCGGCGTAGCGCGTCGACATTTCGCCTTGCGAGACGTCTTCCTCCAGGATTTCGCGGCGGATGGTGTGCAGCAGGATGCGTGCGGTGACCTGGCTGTACGCCGGGTCCTTTTCGATCATGGTGCGCGCGGCGAGAATGGCCGAGTCGTAGACTTGCGCCATCGGCACGCCGTCGTACAGATTCTTCACCGTCTCCGCGACGATCGGGTCCGCGTTCACTTCGCTGCCGAGGTTCACACACGCTTCGTTGATGCGCGCCTTCAATGCGTCGAGGTCGAGCGGATGCGACACGCCGTTGTCGATCACGTTGATGCCGAGCGCGTTCGCACGCGTTTCCGGTGCGTGAGCGCGTTCCTGCGTGCGCTTCTCGCGATACAGCACGTAAGCGCGCGCCACGTTGTGCTCGCCGCCGCGCATCAGCGCGAGTTCGACCTGATCCTGGATGTCTTCTATATGGAACGTGCCGCCGTTCGGACGGCTGCGCACCAGCGCGCGTACGACGCTGTGCGTCAGTTGTTCAACGAGCTCGCGCACACGGGCCGAGCCTGCGCCTTGACCGCCGTTCACGGCAAGGAATGCCTTCGTCACGGCGATGGAAATCTTCGACGGCTCGAACGACACCACGGTCCCGTTACGACGGATGACTTTGTAGTCGGCCAGCGTGGCGTCCGGCGCGAGCGCGCTCGCGCTCGGCTGTTGAGCCTGCGCGCCGGTGGGCCGCTGGTAGGCGCCTTCGTAGGAAATCGTGGCGTTGTCGGTGGTTTGCATGTGCAAATCTCCTGGTGTTCGATGGTGCGGAACGTCCGCGGATTGAGATGCGTGCCGTGCGCGCTTGGCTAGCTTTTCACTGCTGGATGGTGCTCTTGCCGCCCGCGCACGACGATGAAATTGAGAATGGTCAGCTTGGGAGATTGCCGCTGCGATCCATACGATCACAATGACAAATCGCCCGCTACGCCTATCTGCCCCCGAGTGTTTCAACCCGACTCGCCGGCGATTTTCACGCGGCGAATCAGTTGCTTATGCGGCGTTTTGTTCTATGGCCGCACAAGCATGCGGCGCCGGCTCTGTGAGCAGGGCGCCGCCTTGACAACACAACATATAGTGCGATTTACGTCTCTGAGCACCAAGTATAGTGACATTCCGCACAGTCTCAAAAACTTTTATTTGCTGAGGAATCGACTAACCGGGCTTGACTTTTCGAATGCCAAAGTCGGGCAAGGGCTCGCGAGCTTGTAATGATTTAATGCGCTGCGCTGCAAAATGAAAGACAGGGATGTCAAGCAGTGCGCGCGTTGGCGAGGTAGGGAAAGTACTGAAGAGGAAGTTCACAACCGTGTTGCAGCCGCGACCATTCGAAGTGCGGACCGGGATCGGTCTTGCGGCCCGGCGCAATGTCCGAATGGCCGGCGAAGGCATCGATCGGATAACGTCGCATGGTCGCGCGGACCACGTCGTCGAGCGACGCGTACTGGGCATCTTCGAACGGGCTTGTGTCGCTGCCTTCCAGTTCGATGCCCACCGAAAAATCATTGCAGCGTTCGCGCCCGAAGAAACTCGATAACCCCGCGTGCCACGCGCGCTCGTTGCACGACACATATTGCTCGACCACGCCGTCGCGGCGAATGACGAAATGCGACGAGACGCGCATGCCGCGCAACTGGTCGTAGTACGGATGGGCGTCGTGATCGAGACGGTTCTGGAAGAGCTCGGTGATCGCGCTGCCGCCGAAGTCATCGGGCGGCAGGCTGATGTTGTGAACCACGATCAACGTCGGTTCAATGCTGCCCGGACGCACTTCAAAGTTGGGCGACGGCAACCGGCGCGCTGATGAATACCATCCATCCTCGCCGATAAAACCTGCTTCGTTCATCGTGCGTCGCGGCCTGTCGGGCGCGCGGCGTGACGTTGAGCGTGGTCGTCGCGGCAGGCCACCGCTTCTGCTCCGTCGACCACGCTCAACAG
>NZ_JBSIPA010001018.1:0-295 GCF_053574605.1 Caballeronia sp. M23-90
AACAGCGCCGTCAGGCCAATCGGCACGTTCACCGCAAACAACCACGGCCAGGTGCCAAGGGAAAGGACAATCGATGCCACCGTCGGCCCGACCGCGAACGATATCCCCACGATCAGCGCATTGAGCCCGAGCCCGCGCCCAAGCCGGTGATGCGGATAGATCGCGCTTAACAGCGCCGTCAGGCCAATCGGCACGTTCACCGCAAACAACCACGGCCAGGTGCCAAGGGAAAGGACAATCGATGCCACCGTCGGCCCGACCGCGAACGATATCCCCACGATCAGCGCATTGAGCC
>NZ_JBSIPA010001019.1:0-295 GCF_053574605.1 Caballeronia sp. M23-90
GGAAAGCGATCCGATGACCTGATTGCCCGCAGCGGAAATATCGAAACCGGCGCCGGAAGCTGCCGTGTTCACCGTCCCCGTCGATGACAAACTGCCGCCCGCGCCCAAGCTCAGCGTGCCGTCCTTGGTCGTCGTGCCGCCGGACGTAACCGTGCTTCCCGCCGCGCCGGAAAGCGATCCGATGACCTGATTGCCCGCAGCGGAAATATCGAAACCGGCGCCGGAAGCTGCCGTGTTCACCGTCCCCGTCGATGACAAACTGCCGCCCGCGCCCAAGCTCAGCGTGCCGTCCTTG
>NZ_JBSIPA010001020.1:0-293 GCF_053574605.1 Caballeronia sp. M23-90
GTTTCGGCCTTGGGCGCTTTTTCCTCGTTCACCCAGGCAGCGGGGCAGTTTGTTTCCAGCGAAAAGTCCTGGGCAAGCTCCCACGACTTCATCAGTTGCCACTGCGCCGTACCGTACAGGTTCTTCTGCTGCGGGATTGTGTAGCTGCCGCTCACGCCTTCGTTGGGCGGCGCAAACCGTTCGCCGAATTCCACGCCCCAGTAATAGAGGTCGTTGAAGATGTCGCCGGTTTTGCCTTGCGCGTAGCTGGTGCCGCCATTGGCGAGCTGGGCCCGCATGTTGTAGGTCGCCGT
>NZ_JBSIPA010001021.1:0-293 GCF_053574605.1 Caballeronia sp. M23-90
TTCAGCGGCGCGTGCATCGAACAGTTTTGCCTTACGCGCGGCAAAAAAGCCCAAGCTACAAGCAGGAACCTTCCCCTTGAATTCGCCCGACAACGCCCTCACAGACAACGCGGAATCCGTGCTGAAGGCGTCGCGCTGAAGGCGTCGCGCTGAAGGCGTCGCGCGATTCAGCGGCGCGTGCATCGAACAGTTTTGCCTTACGCGCGGCAAAAAAGCCCAAGCTACAAGCAGGAACCTTCCCCTTGAATTCGCCCGACAACGCCCTCACAGACAACGCGGAATCCGTGCTGAAG
>NZ_JBSIPA010001022.1:0-292 GCF_053574605.1 Caballeronia sp. M23-90
CCAATAACTGGCTCGAACCGGGTCATCAGTTCGAATGGCTGTTCCTGGTCGAAGGCAGCGGGCACGCGGCTTTCGGAGCAGCCGGGCTTGAGCACGCGTTGTTCCGCGCGTTCGATTTCGTGCAGCAGGAAACGGGGTGTATCGCTGAATTGCCGATTGGAAGCGCCAATAACTGGCTCGAACCGGGTCATCAGTTCGAATGGCTGTTCCTGGTCGAAGGCAGCGGGCACGCGGCTTTCGGAGCAGCCGGGCTTGAGCACGCGTTGTTCCGCGCGTTCGATTTCGTGCAGCA
>NZ_JBSIPA010000117.1:0-15734 GCF_053574605.1 Caballeronia sp. M23-90
TGTCGAGATCGATGATTTGCAGCGCAAGGCATCGATCTCGACGAACTGCGGCAGGATCGAAGCCACGGCGTCAATGACCGGCTGCGCCACGATGGACGCGCCAAGACTTGTCATCGTGCCGTTCACGTTGATGACCGGGCGCAGACCCAGGCGAGAATAAAAATCCATCGTGCGGCTCCTGATGTTCCTTTATTATGGAACATATGTTGTAATTGTGTATTAGATTAGCATACGATCTGCCTGCGTCAACTAGACAAAAACAATCAGCCTGAAGGAGCGCAATGACCCGCAAGCCCCGTGAACCTGACGCGGATGTGGCATCAGCCGGTACGGATGGCGCCGCCCCGCGCACCCGCATGAGCGCGATCGATCGTGCAGTGCAGATCTTCGACGCGTTGCAGGAAGCCAACAGGCCGACCACGGCGTACGAGATCGCGCGGATTGTCGGTGCGCCGCTTTCCACCGTCTATTCCATCATCAACGACCTAGTCGAGAAAAATCTCCTTGCGCGCACGCCAGAGGGCGCCATCTGGCTCGGCTCGCGCTTGTATGGCTATGGCTTGACCTATGCGAGTTCGCTCGACTACCTCGCGGTCGCGCACGAAGAAATGAACCGGCTTTCGGCGCACGTCGGCGAGACGGTGCAGGTCTGCGGGCTCGAAGAGGGAATGATGGTCGTGCTGCAAATGGCTGAAGGGCCGGGGCATTTCCGGGTGACATCGCGCGTGGGTAGCCGTGTGCCGCTTAACTGGACCGCGTCCGGTCGGTTGCTCGTCGGACATCTGCCAGACGCGGAACGTGTCGCGTATTTTGCTCGGCATGCGAAATCATCTCCGACTGCACGCGCCGAAACGCGGCCCGATGTACTCGCGCGCATGGCCCGCGAAGCGCTCGACGCGCGCCTGTCCATTCAGATCGGCGAGTCGGATGCTTCGGTTGCATGCCTTGCTGCACCGGTACTGGATCAGGCCGGCGATTGCGTCTTCACCATATCGATCGTGATGCCCGAAGCGAAAGCGCTTCAGAGTACTGAACAATTCGGCGATGAGCTAAAAGTGGTTGCCTCTCGCATTGAAACGCGCCTCGGCTGGCATCGGCGCGCAACTGAATTCGTGGCTTGAGCGCCGGTTGTCCGGTCTTTTGTCCCCTTGTCCTCAACACCTGAAAGAGAACTGACGCAACATGGTATTTTCGACTGAGATGAACTGCTACGACCGACTGCGGGCCCGCGGATTGAAGCTTCAGGCCGTGCCCGCGCCGATAGGCAACTTCACTCACTGCACGCGCGAAGGCAATCTGCTGTTTTTATCGGGGCAAGGACCGCTCGACAGTACCGGCCGTCTGATGAAAGGCAAGGTCGGTGACGACGTCACCACCGACGAAGCGTATGACCACGCGCAACTCGTGGGCCTCAACCTGCTCTCTGTGCTGCATACCGAACTGGGCGATCTGAACCGCGTGACGCGCATTGTGAAATTGCTTGGCATGGTCAACGCAACGCCGGATTTCGCAGATCATCCGCGCGTGATCAACGGCTGCTCGGACCTTTTCATCGATGTATTCGGCGACGCCGGCCGGCATTCTCGTTCAGCGGTCGGCGTTGGCTCGCTGCCCGGCAATATCACGGTAGAAATAGAAGCGATCGTCGCGATTCGGGACTAAGTTGTGGCTTCTCCCCCGGGGAAGCGACTTTGTCATTGGCGCGTGATCACGACCTCCAGGTATTCGCTTGGCAGCACGAGCGTACCGTCTCCCGAACGATTCCTGCTTTCCATCAGTCCGAGCAACTCCTGGGCGAATGCCGCCTGTTTCCCGGCGTCCAGGACACCGAAGGTCTTGTTCATCGGGCCATAGTAGGTGCGGAACACTTCGAGGAAATGCGCCGGTGACCGATAGCGGAAGACAAACGCGCGTTCGTTCGCGTCGATCTCATGCGCGGTGCCGGCGAACAGTTCATCGAGCCGTTCCCTCGATCCCCACAACGACGGCGACTTCAGGCCCGGTGCAGGCGGAATATAAGTGCCTATCGTCTTGAAGACCTGTCCGATAAAACTTCCCGGCGTCCAGTTCGCCAAGCCGATCTTTCCGCCCGGCTTGCACACGCGCGCAAGTTCGCTTGCGGCTTTCGCCTGGTCTGGCGTGAACATGACGCCGAAGGTGGACATCACCACGTCGAACGATGCATCCGGGAACGGAAGGTTTTCGGCATCGGCTTCCTGGAACTCGATGGTTTGCCCCTCCGCTTGCGCGCGGGCGCGCCCGGCTTCGAGCAGCGACGCAACATAGTCGGTCGATGTGACCTCGCACCATCGGCGGGCGGCTGCAAGCGTTGCGTTGCCGTTGCCGGCGGCAACGTCGAGTACGCGGCTGCCCGAGCGAAGGTCGAGCGCTTCGCAAAGGTTTTCACCAACAATCTGAAGCGTACTGCCGACGACCGCGTAATTGCCGGTAGACCACGCGGCCTGCTGGCGCGTCTTGACAGCGGCGAGATCGATGGAAGGGTCGGTGCTCATGTTTTGCTCCTTGACGTGTACTAATTGAGGTTGCGGGAAACGTCACCGCATCGCACAAGCAGCTTCTCTTCGGTTTTTCGATGTCCATGATGTATCTGCTTAGCGACTATGAGGTCATTGCGGATGCATTTGTCATGTGCTTATTCTTCAGGAAATTAGTAAGGCATCCAGACTTATTATTGCAGGATGCATCGGCTTTTGGTGGTGTTTGTAAGCCGAGGTTGGTTCGCAGAAAGGTTCGGCTATGCCGCGCGCTGTTTTTGTGCGCCCAAGTTTCGCGAAGGTGCGCGGCGCACCAGAACCAAAACGCTCAGGACGCTCGTGAGCGTACGTCGCGGGCCAAGCCGATCGCTCGGAAGCCTTTTTGGTAAAGGCTTAGTGGGGTTTAGCCGATTAATTCCGGGAAACTGGCACGCCTCCTGCATTATGAATCCCATCTTGTATGCAAGACGGAATTCATGTCCAACTTCCTAGACACCACTGACCACCTGCTTGTAACGGCGCTCGCTGACGCTTATGCAGCGCGACGCCGGTCACCGCCTGAAGTCATAGACGCCGTATTCGACCGGATCAGCGTTATTGATCGACCGGAGATATGGACGCTGCTGTTGCCGGCCGAGACGGTTCGTGCGCAAGCGCGTGTGCTTGAGAAGGCGCTTGCCGATGAGGGTGACGCGGTCTTCGAGCGCCTGCCGCTCTTCGGTGTACCGTTCGCGGTCAAGGACAACATCGACGTCGCGGGCATGCCGACCACCGCCGCGTGCGAACCCTTCAGCTATACGCCGGACACAACCGCGTTCGCCGTTCAGCGCTTGCTCGATGCCGGCGCGCTTCTCATCGGCAAGACCAACCTCGATCAGTTCGCCACGGGACTTGTCGGTACGCGTTCGCCGTTCGGGGCGGTGCGTCAGGTCGAGTTTCCGGAGCGCGTGTCGGGCGGGTCGAGCTCCGGCTCGGCAGTATCTGTCGCGGCGGGATGCGTTGCGTTTTCGCTCGGTACGGACACTGCGGGGTCCGGCCGCGTGCCTGCAGGATTCAACGGAGTGGTTGGCCTCAAGCCGTCGCTGGGCCTTGTCAGCAAAAACGGCGTGGTGCCCGCGTGCCGAAGCCTCGATACGCTGTCGATCTTTGCGCACGATGTCGCCGATGCGTGGCACGTCCTTACGCAAATGGCGAAGTTCGACGCGGATGATGCGTACTCGCGGCGGGTTGCGCCATTGGGCGCGGCGTCGTCGCCGTTGCGTTTGGGCGTTCCGGCAGAACTCGAATTCTTCGACGATACAACCGCGCACCAAGCCTTTAACGCAAGCCTCAAAGTGTTGTCGGCTGATCTTGCAACGACACCGGACGCAATCGATTTTGCCCTGTTCAAGCGCGTCTCGGCGTTGCTCTACGATGGCCCTTGGGTCGCCGAACGGCGCGCGGCGCTCGGCGCGTTCTTCGACACCAACTTCGCGGACATCGATGCAACCGTGGCCGCCGTGATCGGCAAGGCGGGCCGCTTCAGCGCGGTCGATGCCTTCAACGGCCAGTACGCGCTTGCCGAACTCAAGCGGCAAGCCGAGCAATGTTTCGACGCCATCGATGTCCTGATCGTACCCACCACGCCCACGCATCCGCTTATCGCCGATGTGCAGGCGAGTCCGATCGAACGCAACAGCGAGCTGGGTTACTACACCAACTTCGTGAATCTTCTGGACCTGTGCGCGTTATCGGTGCCGTGCGCGCGTCGAAGCGATGGTTTGCCTGCAGGCGTGACGCTGATTGCGCCGAGCGGCGCGGATCATCGGCTGGCGGTTCTGGGCGCGCGCATCCAGGCGCTTTTCGACAATACGACCCACGCCGCTCCCAATCTTCAACCGTTGCCGTTCCAGGAACCGACCGTTGCACTCGCAGTGGTTGGCGCACACCTGCGCGGGCAGCCGCTCAACCGGCAACTACAGGAAGCGGCCGCGCGTTTCGTCGAAGCGACCAGGACATCGCCTGCGTATCTGCTGTTCGCGCTTGCGAATACATCGCCGCCGAAGCCCGGGCTTGTTCGTGACGCGAAACACGAAGGCGCCTCGATCGCCGTCGAAGTATGGGACGTGCCGGTGCGCACGTTCGGCAAGTTCGTGATGGACGTTCCTTCGCCGATGGGTATCGGCACTGTCGAGCTTGCCGATGGACGGTTCGTCAAAGGCTTCATCTGCGAACCGTGGGCGGTATCGGCGGACAGCGGCGCACAGGACATCACCGCTTTCGGCGGCTGGATCGCGTACCTCGACGGCCTCAATAAGTAATCAAGTAATCCATAACATTCAATCGAACAGGAACCCAACAAAATGACCAGCCGCCGCACATTCATCAAAGACGCGAGCCTCCTGGCGCTTGCGACCATGGCGCCGTTCCAGTCGGTGTTCGCGGCTGGAAAAACCACCGTCGGCGTGATCTATGTCGGTGCGCGCGGCGACTACGGCTACAACCAGGCGCAGGCCTCGGCCGCGGCGATCATTAAGAAACTGCCGAACGTCAAGGTCGTGGAAGAAGAGAACGTGCCCGAAACCATCGCGGTCCAGAAGTCCATGGAGGCGATGATCGAACAGGACGGCGCCACGCTCATCTTCGCGACCTCCTTTGGTTACTTCGATCCGCACGTGCTCAAGATGGCTGCCAAGTATCCGAACGTGCGCTTCGCGCATTGCGGCGGTTTGTGGAAGCAGGGCAATCCGCCGAACATTGCGAGCTACTTTGGCTATATCGATGAATGCCAGTACCTGAACGGCGTGGTCGCAGGGCACATGAGCAAAAGCAAAAAACTGGGTTTTGTCGCGGCCAAGCCTATTCCGCAGGTGCTGCGCAACATCAACGCCTTCACGCTCGGCGCGCAGTCCGTCGATCCGTCGATCACGACGCAAGTGATTTTCACCGGCGACTGGTCGATGCCCGTGAAGGAAGCGGAAGCGACGAACAGCCTTGTCGATCAGGGTTGCGATGTGATCACGTGTCACGTCGATGGCCCGAAGGTCGTTGTCGAAACCGCCGAGAAACGTGGCGCGATGAGCTGCGGTTATCACGCGAGCCAGGCGGCGCTCGCACCAAAGGGTTATCTCACGGGCGCCGAATGGGACTGGGCGACGCCGTACAAGGAACTCGTGGCCGATGCGCAAGCAGGCAAACCCCAGCCCAACGTATTGCGCGGCGGTTTGAAGGAGGGCTTCGTCAAGATGTCGCCCTACGGCGCAAAAGTCACGCCCGATGCGAAGAAGGCGGCCGACACGGTCAAGGCAAGCATGATGGCCGGCTCCTTCGTGATCTTCAAAGGGCCGATCAAGGACAACAAGGGCGGGGTCGCTATAGCCGCCGGCACGAGTCATCCGCAAACGGACTACACCCTGGAAAGCATGAATTACCTAGTGTCGGGTGTTACAGGTCAGATCTGATGGCGTTGTCAAACTGAAGGAGCCGTGATGCGTCCCAATGCTTCGACCGCCCGCGTTTTACTGGCTGTGTTGCCCCGACAATGCCCGCCAGTATCGCGACGATTCCCGACGCTGCAAAGGCGTTGCGCATGAACTCGTATTCAAACATCGTGGGAATGCGTTCCGGAGTGGTGATGACCGTGATCGTGACCATGGTCATGGTCGTGAGAATGCGAATGACCGTCGGGGCCATCTTCGTGGGCGTGATCGAGCTTGTCGACTTCCACGTCGCCGGCCATGACGAAGATGCGGCCGTTCACGCGCATCACGTCGATCGGCGATCCATAAAGCTGCGAGAGAACCGGCTTGGTAATGACTTCATCGATCGTGCCGAGCGCCGCGCGGCCATTGCCGAGATACAGCACGCGGTCAATGGAGTTCAGCAGCGGATTGAGTTCGTGCGCCGAGAACAGCACGGTAATCCCGAGCTCGCGCTGCACGCGCCGCACGAGATCGACAACGCCGGTCTGGTGACGCGGATCAAGACTGATCAGCGGTTCATCGAGGAGAAGGAGTTTCGGGTCGCCGAGCAGGCATTGCGCGAGCAGCAAGCGCTGCCGTTCGCCGCCAGACAACTCGGACAAAGGACGCGCGGCGAGCGCGCGGCCATCGACGAGATCGAGCACGCGATCCACGTCGGCTTGTGCCGCGGCACTTGCACGCGGCAAACCCCAGCGGTGACCATCGGCGGCCATCGCGACAAAATCGCGGCCACGCACGCGCCGTCCGGCAAGACCGCTGCGTATCTGCGGCATATAACCAATCGATGCATTGCCGCGCACCACCGCCGCGCCGTTCACGCGGATCGCGCCTTGGGACAATGGCAGGAGCCCGAGCATCGCGCGCATGAGCGTGGTCTTCCCGGCGCCATTCGGCCCCAGCACGCCGATAAACTCACCCGCCGCGACGCTGAAGCTCGCGTCGTTCAGGATCGGCCGGCCGCCGAGTTCAAGCGTGACGTGCTCGACGGTTAGCGCCCCCGCTTTTGTCGATGCCGTCATCAAGACGCATCCTCGAACGTCCAAACACTCATCTCGTCTTTCCCTGCAACGCAGCCGACAACGCGTCGAGCTGCGAGGTCATCCATGTCTGGAAGGTCTTGCCGGCGGGCAGCGTCTCGGTGACGCTGATGCTCGGCACGTGTGAATCGTGAGCTACTTTCAGCATGCGCTTGGTCAACGCTTCCGTTGCCTGACTGTTATAGATCAGCACGTGCACCTGACGATCACGCAAATCCTTTTCGAACGCGGCGATATCCGAGGCGCTCGGTTCCGTATCGTTCATGGCGGCAAGCTGGAAGCGGGCATTGCGCATATCGAGGCCGATCGCATCGGACATATAGCCGAACACCGGTTCCGTCGCCGTCACGGGCACGCCCTTGAACTGGCTTTTGAGCGCGGCGACACGCGTGTCGATGGGTTTCAACGACGTCAGGAACGTATCCAGTCGCGCATCGTAATCAGCCTTGTGCGCCGGGTCTGCCTGGACCAGATACGCGCTTACCGCTTTTGCGACAGTCGGCATGGTGGCCGGGTCATACCAAAGGTGGGGATTATCGCCGGATTTCTTGCCCGTCAGTTGAGCCGCGACGATTGTCGTGCGTCCTTTTCCCTTTGATGCCCCAAGCAGCTTGTCCATCCACGGATCGTAGTCGGCGCCGTTATACACGACAAGCACCGCGTTCTGCAACGCGCGGGCGGTCTTCGGGCTGGCTTCGAAGAGATGCGGATCTTCGTCCGGGTTGCTCAGGATGCTGGTCACCTGGACGTGATTGCCGCCGAGTTGCTGCACCACATCGCCGTAGAAATTCTCGGCCGCGACCACCGCGACTGTCGCGTTGGCCGCGGTTTGCGCCACGGCTGTCCCGCCGAAGCTTGCGGAGAAAAGGGCGGTGCAGGTCAATAAAGCAGCGACAAGTTTGCTCATGGCGTTTCCTGGGATGGGTTTGTAAGGACGAGGAGCCTTGATCAAAGGCGACGTCCGAATTGACCGCGATGATATAACGTATCACTCGATCATGCACCTTTGGGCGTATGACCAAAGCATGTCGAGCACGCTTTCGGGCGTATCGACGCGTCCCGCAAAGCCACGCCGGTTGGGGTTTTCCCGCAGTTTTAGGTGCCTTTCCCGCGTCGCAGCATCGAAACATCACAACGTGCCTTGACACCGCCTCACGCGTCACCGATCATTCGACCACGCAGAGAGCAATTGATCACGCGATGAGCGTTCGCTCACTGCCCGAGCGAACAAAGCGGTCAAAAGACGAACCGGAGACAACCGTGAAATTGCAGGACAAGGTAGCTATCGTGACGGGTGCGGCCAGCGGTATCGGCGAAGCGGTCACTAAACGATTCCTGGACGAAGGCGCAAAGGTTGTCGTCGTAGATCTGAAAGATGAAGCCGAACTGGCGCAGCGTTTTGCGGATTACGCGGGCAACGTACTGGCAGTCAAAGCCGACGTCACCAGGCGCGAGGATCTGGAGCGCATTGTCTCTTCTACCGTCGACAAGTTCGGCGGCATCGACATCCTGTACAACAACGCGGCGCTCTTCGACATGCGCCCGATCCTCGACGAATCCTGGGACATCTTCGATCGTCTTTTCGCGGTGAACGTGAAAGGCATGTTCTTCCTGATGCAGCTCGTCGCGCAGCAAATGGTCAAGCAAGGCCGTGGCGGCAAGATCGTCAACATGTCGTCGCAGGCGGGTCGCCGCGGCGAGGCGCTAGTTTCCCACTATTGCGCAACCAAGGCCGCCGTGATCAGCTACACGCAATCGGCAGCACTTGGTCTTGCGCAGCATGGCATCAACGTGAACAGCATCGCACCGGGCGTGGTCGATACCCCGATGTGGGAAACCGTCGATGCGCTTTTCGCAAAATATGAAAACCGTCCGCTCGGCGAGAAGAAGCGCCTGGTCGGCGAAGCGGTACCGCTGGGGCGCATGGGCCTGCCGAACGATCTGACGGGCGCGGCCTTGTTCCTGGTATCGGCGGATTCGGATTACATCACCGCGCAGACGCTGAATGTGGATGGCGGCAACTGGATGAGCTGAACCTGTGGGCGGCGATGGCATTGAAGGCCGCATTGAAAGCCGCCCGCAACAAATTCACGTTTCACGAGTACCAGAAAGTACGTAGTAGCCCGTATCAATCCGATCAGCCGATGATCGACGCGTCATGCAAGCCCGCAGCACGAGCGCCGTGCTAACGATAAAGGAGACGAAACAACATGAAACGCGCCACATTCACTCTTAAAAACCTGCCGATGCGCTCATTCGCGTGCGCCGCATTCGCTGCTGCCGCGCTTGTGCCGGTTGCCTCGAAGGCCGCGACCGTGACCATCGCGACACTTAACAACCCGGACATGATCGAGTTGAAGAAGCTGTCGCCGGCGTTCGAAAAAGCCAATCCGGATATCCAGTTGAAGTGGGTCATCCTGGAAGAAAACGTGCTGCGTCAGCGTGCCACCACCGACATCACCACGAACAGTGGCCAGTTCGACGTGATGGCGATCGGTACGTACGAAGCGCCGCAATGGGGCAAGCGCGGCTGGCTCGTGCCAATGACGAATCTCCCGGCTGACTACGATCTCGACGACGTGGTGAAGACCGCACGCGATGGCCTCTCGTATAACGGCCAGTTGTACGCACTGCCGTTCTATGTCGAAAGCTCGATGACGTATTACCGCAAGGACCTGTTCGAAGCGGCCGGCCTGAAGATGCCGGATCAGCCGACCTACGACCAGATCAAGCAATTCGCCGACAAGCTTACCGACAAAGCCAAGGGCCAGTACGGCATCTGCTTGCGCGGCAAGGCGGGCTGGGGCGAGAACATGGCGTTCGTATCGACGCTCGTGAATACGTACGGCGGCCGCTGGTTCGACGAGAACTGGAAGGCGCAGCTCGACACGCCGGAATGGCACAAGGCGATCACGTTCTACGCCGACTTGCTGAAGAACGACGGTCCTCCGGGAGCCAGCTCGAACGGCTTCAACGAGAATTTGACGCTGATGTCATCGGGCAAGTGCGCAATGTGGATCGATGCCACGGTTGCAGCCGGCATGCTCTACAACAAGTCGCAATCGCAAGTCGCGGACAAGATCGGCTTTGCTGCAGCGCCGGTTGCCGTGACGCCGAAGGGCTCGCACTGGTTGTGGTCGTGGTCGCTGGCCATTCCGAAGACGTCGAAGTCGCAAGACGCCGCGAAGAAGTTCGCGACGTGGGCAACATCGAAGGAATACATCCAGTTGGCTGCGAAAGATGAAGGCTGGGCATCGGTTCCTCCGGGCACGCGCAAGTCGACCTACGCCAATCCTGAGTACAAGAAGGCTGCGCCGTTTGGCGACTTCGTGCTGAGCGCAATCGAATCGGCTAACCCGAACGATTCTTCGATGAAGAAGATTCCGTACACCGGCGTTCAGTTCGTCGGCATTCCGGAGTTCCAGTCGTTCGGAACGGTGGTCGGCCAGTCGATTGCAGGCGTGGTCGCAGGACAAACCACTGTCGATGCAGCATTGAAAGCAGGCAACGCGACCGCGGACCGTGCGGTGAAGCAAGCCGGTTATCAAAAGTAATCCGAAGTAAGTTCTCTGGCAGTCGAGGCCCACACTCCTGGCGCCTAATGTAGTACAGCAGGCCGCGCCGCTCTTTCATCAAGAGCCCACGCGCGCGGCCTGCGCTTCATCGAGAGGTGACACGACCATGAGTCAACTTAATCCCCCCATATCGAATACGTACGCGGAGTCCGCGGCGGAGCGCGACAAGAAACGCGCGAAGTCGGTGCGCTGGCTGATCACGCCGTCGACTGCCGTATTGTTTTTGTGGATGGCCATCCCGCTTGCGATGACCATCTGGTATTCGTTTTCGAAATACAACTTGCTGAACCCGGACGTAAAGGGCTTCGCTGGCCTCGATAATTACGAGTTCCTCGCGACCGACCCGGCCTTCGGTCCGTCGATTGTCCATACGCTGGTGCTGATCGGTTCCGTGCTTGCCATTACCGTGATCGGCGGCGTGCTGCTCGCAGTGTTGTTCGATCGGAAGTTCATCGGGCAGGGCATTGCGCGATTGCTGGTGATTGCCCCGTTCTTCGTCATGCCGACGGTCAGCGCGCTGATCTGGAAGAACATGATCCTGCACCCGGTCTACGGACTGGTCGCTTCAGCAATGCGATCGATGGGGATGCAGCCGATCGACTGGTTTGGCGAGTATCCACTTTTTGCGGTGATCATGATAGTCGCGTGGCAATGGCTGCCGTTCGCGTTCCTGATTCTCTTCACGGCCATCCAGTCGCTCGACCAGGAGCAAAAGGAAGCGGCGCGGATCGACGGTGCGGGCGCTTTCTCGATGTTCTTCTACATCACGCTGCCGCACCTGAAGCGCGCGATTGCCGTGGTCGTGATGATGGAAACCATTTTCCTGCTGTCGATCTTCGCCGAAATCTATACGACAACCGGCGGCGGTCCCGGCACAGCGACGACCAACCTGTCATACCTGATCTACTCGCTTGGCTTGCAGCAATTCGACGTGGGCCTGGCATCGGCGGGCGGCATTCTGGCGGTCGTGCTGGCGAATATCGTGGCGTTCTTCCTCGTGCGGATGCTCTCGAAGAACCTGAAAGGGGAGTACGAATCATGAGCCATCCCGTTACCGCAACAACGTCCGCGCCGTTTCTCGATACGCTCAAGCGCAGCGTGCTTGGCGTGATTGCCTGGCTGTTCGCGCTGCTGCTGTTCTTCCCGATCTTCTGGATGACCATTACGGCATTCAAGACCGAGCAGCAGGCGTATTCGTCGTCGCTCTTTTTCACGCCGACACTCGACAGTTTTCGCGAGGTCTTCGCGCGCAGCAACTACTTTGCGTTTGCGTGGAATTCCATCCTGATCTCGGTCGGCGTCACGGTGATCTGCTTGTTGTTCGCCGTGCCGTGCGCCTATGCAATGGCGTTCTTCCCGACGAAGAAAACGCAGAAGGTTCTGCTGTGGATGCTGTCGACGAAGATGATGCCGTCGGTCGGCGTGCTGGTGCCGATCTACTTGTTGTGGAAGAACACCGGCATGCTCGACACCGTGTGGGGCCTGATCATCGTTTATACGCTGATCAATTTGCCGATCGCCGTATGGATGTCGTACACGTACTTCAACGAGATCCCGCGCGACATCCTGGAAGCAGGCCGTATAGATGGCGCGGCGACGTGGCAGGAAATCGTCTATCTGCTCATGCCCATGTCTTTGCCGGGACTCGCGTCCACGGGTCTGCTGCTCGTGATCCTGTCGTGGAACGAGGCATTCTGGAGCATCAACTTGTCGAGCTCGAACGCGGCGCCGCTGACAGTGTTCATCGCTTCGTATTCAAGTCCTGAAGGGTTGTTCTGGGCCAAGCTTTCGGCGGCGTCGTTGCTGGCGGTTGCGCCAATTCTGATCGTCGGCTGGCTGTCGCAGAAACAGCTCGTGCGCGGACTGACCTTCGGCGCAGTGAAGTAGCGCAGTGACGTCGTACATGTAGCACTTTAGAGGCCGATCCAGTGAACTTGAACTTGTCCCAAGCCGGCGCAGCGGGTGCATCCAGTGCAGCCGCTGCCCACGACGATCACCTGCTGATCTGCGATTGCGACGGCGTGCTGATCGACAGCGAAGCCATCGCGGGCCGCATGCTCGTGCAGGAGATCGAGACGCTCTGGCCCGGCGTGGACGCTGAACCGATCGTCACGCCGCTGCTCGGGCTGCGCATTGAAACGGTCCTCAGGCGGGCGGCTGAAACGCTTGGGCAGACGCTCGATGCCGCGCAGATCGATGCAATCCGGGCGGTCGTGGAAGCGTCGGCGGTAGAAGCGCCGGCGGTCGATGGCATTGATTCAGCGCTCGGCCGCATCTCGCTGCGCAAGGCCTGCGCGAGCAACAGTTTTACGTCGTATGTGGAAGCCGTGCTGAGCCGCACGGGCCTCGTGCGCTATTTCGGCGAGCGTCTTTTTTGCGCCGACACGGTCGCGAATCCGAAGCCCGCGCCCGACGTGTATCTGGCGGCTGCACGCACCTTGCGTGTCGCGCCCGAGCGTTGCGTGGTGGTGGAAGACAGCGTGACCGGCGTGACGGCGGCGTCGGCGGCGGGTATGACGGTGCTGGGTTTCGTGGGCGGCGGTCATGCAAGTGAAGGACAAATCGATGCGCTGAAACGTGCTGGCGCAAGTGTCGTGTTCGACGAGATGGGGCAGCTCCCCGGGCTTGTCGAACAGTGGCTGCAAAACGCAAGCTTTGAACTGCCTTGAGCCTTGTGCTCGCAGAAAACAAAGCGAAGTTAAAGACGGAGACTCCATCATGGCAAGCCTTAATCTGCGCAACATCAACAAGCGCTACGAAGAAACCGAAGTCATTCGCAGCGTGAACCTCGATATCGCCGACGGTGAGTTCGTCGTGTTCGTGGGCCCGAGCGGTTGCGGCAAGTCCACGTTGATGCGGATGATCGCCGGACTCGAAGACATCAGCGGCGGCGACCTGACCATCGACGGCGTGCGTGTGAACGACGTGCCGCCCGCCAAGCGCGGCATTGCGATGGTGTTCCAGTCGTACGCGCTGTATCCGCACATGACGCTCTACGACAACATGGCGTTCGGCCTCAAGCTCGCGGGCACCAAGAAGCCGGAAATCGATGCGGCGGTCAAGCAAGCGGCGAAGATCCTGCACATCGATCATTTGCTCGATAGGAAACCGAAGCAGTTGTCGGGTGGTCAGCGTCAGCGCGTGGCGATCGGCCGGGCGATCACGCGCAAGCCGAAGGTGTTCCTCTTCGATGAACCGCTTTCCAACCTCGACGCCGCATTGCGCGTGAAGATGCGCCTGGAATTCGCGCGCCTGCACGACGAGTTGAAGACCACGATGATCTACGTGACGCACGATCAGGTCGAAGCCATGACGCTCGCGGACAAGATCGTGGTGCTGTCGGCGGGGAATGTGGAGCAGGTCGGTACGCCGAATCAGCTTTATCACGCGCCGCAGAACAAGTTCGTGGCGGGTTTCATCGGTTCGCCGAAGATGAATTTCTTCAATGGCGAAGTCACGCAAGTGCTTAGCGATGGCGTGCTCGTCAAGTATGAAACAGGCGAGACGCAACGCGCTGCAGTTGAACCGGGCAGCGTCAAGGTCGGCGATTTGGTAACGGTCGGGATTCGTGCCGAGCATCTCCATGCGGGCACAGCGGCGACTGTGGAGCACGGGGTATCGGCGAAGACGATGGCCGTCGAGTCGCTCGGCGATGCCGCTTATCTCTACGCGGAGTCATCGGTGGCGCCGGAGGGGATCATCGCCCGGATTCCGCCGCTCGAGCGTCATTCGCGAGGCGAAGTGCTGAAGCTTGGCGCAATGCCCGAGCATTGCCATTTGTTCAATGCCGAGGGCATTGCATATCAACGGAAGATCGTCGAGGTGTTGTCGGCGGCTTGATGGTTTGACGAGCTCACGCGAAAACGCCCGGACATGTCCGGGCGTTTTTTGATCAAGGTCTCTGAATCAGGCTTCCAAAGCAGCCTGCGCGCACAACTCATCCGTCACCAACCCCGACAGCCATTTCCCCTTCAACGCAGCGATAACCGCTGCGCGCTTCCTGATCCCGCCCGCAAAGCCGATGGTCGGTCGCTTCGGCGGCGTATCGAGCGGCAAGCTCGTCACGCGCTCGCCGGTTGTCGATTTGACCCTGACGCCTTCCGCATCGATGGGCAAGCCAAGCAGCTCGGCCACGGCGCCGCCTTCCATCATCTCTTCGACTTCAGCGGTGGTAATGAACCCGTCCTCATGCAGCGGGCAATTGATCCCCATGTTGCCGATGCCGACGAACGCCACATCGGCATTCTCGGACAATGCATCCACGATCCTGTACAAGCGGTGATTGACCCATTGCGCGCGCTCGGCGCGGCTGTCGGCCATCAACGGAGCGGGCAGCATGAAGTGCTTGCCGCCGGTCTTCTCGGACAAGTGCTGTGCAACGTCGTACCGGTTCGATGAGCCGTCCTGGGCGATCGCCCCGACCATGGAGACCAACCTGTGCTGCGGCCGCTCCAGTTGCCCGATTTGCGCGACGACGGCCTTGAGTGTCCGGCCGCTGCTGATCGAGATGACGAGCGGTTTTTCGTCGGTGAGATAACGCTCCATGACTTGCGCGCCCGCCACCGCCAGCTTGCGGTCCACTTGCTCGGGTGAATCGCCGTCGATGGGCACGACTTCGCACATCGACAAGCCGTATCGCTTCGATAACTGCGCCGCCAGCGACAGACAATCCGCCACGCGATGATCCACGCGCACGCGAATCAGGTTCTTTTCCACCGCAAACGCAACGAGGCGCTGCGCGACTGGACGCGAGATCTGCAGCTTCTCCGCGATTTCGTTCTGCGTGTTTCCCGCGACGTAATAGAGCCACGCGGCGCGAGTGGCGAGATCGAGTTTTTCGTTGGACTTGGGCACGGGAGCTCGATGTCAGGTCGTTTATATCGAATGCAAATGTAGATCGCGCGCCCGAGGAGGCGCGCGGATTTATCGATATTGTGCACGCTCGGCGCGAAAGGTTTTGTTGGAAACCTTCCGCACCGGATCTTCAGGCGAGGCGCGGGCGCGCCGGATCGAACAACGGCTTCACGTGCTGATACAACTCGCGAAATCCTTTCAGCCGCTGGCGCAGGATTGCATGACGTTCCGGGTTTGGAATGAACTCGTCCTTCACCGGCGGTTTCGCCAGAACGACGGCCGGGTCGCCGCCTGCCGTGAGCCAGCCGAGGA
>NZ_JBSIPA010000118.1:0-15564 GCF_053574605.1 Caballeronia sp. M23-90
CGCCTGTTTCGGCGCGCCCTGACGCGGCGAACCTTGACGCGCACCGCCGCCGCCCTGGCTGCGTCGGAGGATCGGTTCCGGCTTCTGGGTCAGATCCGGCTCGAACCCCGCAATCACTTCCTGCGGAATAGGGCGCTTGATGAGCCGCTCGATATCCTTGAGCAACTGATGTTCATCGACGCAAACCAGCGATACCGCTTCGCCCGTCGCCCCAGCACGTCCCGTGCGTCCAATCCGGTGAACGTAGTCTTCCGGCACGTTCGGCAGATCGAAGTTGACCACGTGCGGCAATTGATCGATATCGATACCGCGCGCCGCAATATCCGTCGCCACGAGCACCTGCAGCGTGTTGTCCTTGAACTCGGCCAAAGCACGCGTACGCGCCGACTGGCTCTTGTTGCCGTGAATGGCCAGCGCGCTGATGCCGTCCTTCGTCAACTGCTCGGCCAGGCGGTTCGCGCCGTGCTTCGTCCGCGAAAATACCAGCACCTGGAACCAGTTGTTCTGGCGGATCAGATGCGTGAGCAACTCGCGCTTTTTGTCGCGATCGACCGGGTGAATCTTTTGCGCGATCGCTTCGACGGTCGAGTTGCGGCGTGCCACTTCGATCAGCGCCGGCTTGTCGAGCAGGCTGTCGGCGAGGGTCTTGATTTCATCGGAGAAGGTAGCCGAGAACAGCAGGTTCTGGCGCTTCGGCGGCAGCTTGGCGAGTACACGCTTGATGTCGTGAATGAAGCCCATGTCGAGCATGCGGTCGGCTTCGTCGAGCACGAGGATCTCGAGCTTCGACAAGTCGATGGTCTTTTGCTGCATGTGATCGAGCAACCGTCCCGGCGTCGCCACGACGATGTCCACGCCGCGCCGCAATGCATCGATTTGAGGATTGATGCCCACGCCGCCGAACATCACGGTCGATTTCAGCTTCAGGTACTTGCCGTAAGTCCGCACGCTTTCTTCGACCTGCGCGGCGAGTTCGCGCGTGGGCGTCAGGATGAGCGCACGAACCGGGCGCTTGGCACCGGCCGCAGGGGCGGCTGCCTCGGACAAACGTTGCAGGATAGGCAACGTGAAACCGGCCGTCTTGCCGGTGCCGGTCTGCGCGCCTGCCAGCAGGTCGCCACCGTTCAGCACGGCCGGGATGGCCTGCGACTGGATGGGAGTAGGGGTGGTGTAGCCTTGTTCAAGGACCGCGCGAAGCAAGGGTTCGGACAAGCCGAGGGAATCAAAAGACATAAGTGTTCACAGATTCGGTATGCCGACCGGCGTTGTCGCATAGGCCTCAAATGAGGTGCGCGCGTACGACGATCGAGGAAATCGGGCGGCATGACGATCGGGGCGCTTGCTTGAAGAAAAGCAGGAGCGCCGGGAAAGTTGCCGCGAAGATCAACGCGCTATCAAGACACGCTGACTGGCGTTAAGTTGCATTTGAAGCGCGCACGCTTCAAATCATCAGGCATTGAGTGCCGATCAGGGCAGGCTCACGCAACATAGCGCGCAATGCTGACGAATTGACACAAGCTGCCGCCCAACACGAACAGGTGCCAGATGCCATGGCCGTGCCGGATGCGCTCGTCGTTGATGAAAAAGTAAATGCCGGCGCTGTAGATCAAGCCGCCTGCCAGCAGCCACGCCGTGCCGGCGGGCGGTAATGCTGTAACGAGAGGACGGATGGCTACGAGCGCAAGCCAGCCCATCAACACGTAAATCACCATCGATACACTGCGGGTTCGGCGCCCGAGCGTGAGTTCCTGAACGATGCCAAGAGCAGCAAGCCCCCAGCTTACCCCGAATAGCGACCAACCCCACGGACCGCGCAGCGTGACGAGCGTGAACGGCGTGTAGCTTCCCGCGATCAGCAAATAAATGGCCGAATGATCGCATTTCTGCAATACAGCCTTGAGCCGCGGGCTTCGGACCCAGTGGTAGAGCGTTGAGATCGCGTACAAGGCGAGCAGCATGGCGCCATATACGGCAAAGCTCACGATCTTGTACGGATCGCGTTCCAGCGATGCCATGGTCACTAGCGTTGCAAGTCCCGCCACCGACAGTACAGTGCCGACAAGATGGGTAACGCTGTTGAACCGCTCACCAACGTGCATCGAAGAACATCCTCACTGCCTGCGCTGCGTTTTCCGCATGTATCTGCAATCGCCCGGTATTTTACCGCGAGACCGGCTACTCGAACGGATAGTCCCCGACTCGCTTTGATTGCGCACAGGTGCTGCATGCAAATGCCGGGTGCAAAAATCGAGCGCAAAAAGAAGAAGGGCGCCGCCCCGACTGCGAGGCCTGCGCCCTTCACTGCATTTTACGCTACTGGTTGAACTGGTCTCTTTCGGTCAGTCCAGCGGCGCCGAACGCAGGTTGCTCACTTGTTGCGGCGACACCGGCGTACCGTGGTTGCCCCACGACATACGAATGTACGTCACAACCGCAGCCACTTCCGTATCCGACAAAGCTTGCGCGAACGGCGGCATGCCATACGGATGCGGGTTGCCTTCCGTGCTCGGCGGATAACCACCGTTGAGCGTCATGCGGATCGGGTTCACGGCCGATTGCATCTGGATGGACTGGTTGTTGGCGAGCGGCGGGTAAGCCGGCGGCTTGCCGAGACCGTTCTCCGCGTGGCACTTCGCGCAATTTTCCGTGTAGATCTTCTTGCCCTGGACCAGCAACTCGCCACCGAATTTCTCCGATGTCTCGAACTGCATGGTTTCCGGCGCTTCCTTCTTTTGCGGAATCGACTTGAGGTACGTGGTCATTGCGCTGATGTCCGCGTCCGTCATGTATTGCAGGCTGTTGTGAACCACTTCGGCCATTGGACCGAATACGGCGCCACGCTGCGATACACCCGTCTTCAACAGGTCGTTGATATCCTTCGCGTCCCAGTCGCCAAGACCAGCTTCCTTGTTCGACGTGAGCGAAGGCGCATACCAGTTCTGCAGCGGAATCAGGCCGCCGCCGAAGGCTGCCGAGCTCACCGGGCCGCCGAGCGGGTTGATCGAGGTGTGGCACATGCTGCAATGGCCAAGCCCTTCGATCAGGTAAGCACCGCGGTTCCACTCGACCGACTTCGTGGGATCCGGCTTGAACTCGCCTTCGCGGAAGAACAGCACGCGCCAGCCAATCAGCATGTTGCGCTGGTTGAACGGGAAGCGCAGTTCGTGCGGACGGCTGGGTTCGTTCACAGGCGGAACCGAGCGCATGTACGCGAACATGGCGTCCGAGTCGGCGCGCGTGACCTTCGTGTAAGCCGTGAACGGCATGGCCGGGTAAAGCAGGCTGCCGTCTTTCGAGCGTCCGTTATGGATCGACCGATAGAAATCGTCCGATGTCCATTTGCCGATGCCGTATTGATCGTCCGGCGTGATGTTCGGCGTGTACATGGTGCCGAACGGCGTCAGCATGGGCAGGCCGCCTGCGAACGTCTTCCCGCCGCGAACCGTGTGGCAGGCAATACAGTCACCAGCGCGCGCCAGGTACTCACCGCGCTTGATCAGCTCGGTCTGGTCGGCGGGCACGGCGGCGACAGCGCCGCTCGAATGGAATGCGTCGCCACCCGACCAGAGGGCGGCAGCGGCTGCGGCAGCCGTAAGGACGACAACCGCCGAGAGTGCGAACAGGGACTTGCGTTTCATATTCTTATCGCTCCTCGCGCCTTATTGCGGTTCGCTGCCGCAAACGAGCGGCATCTTGCGTGAGCCAGCGGGCGCGGGTACCGGATTGGCCGGTGCGGTTTGCGTGGAAAGCCAGGCGGCGACAGAGGTCACGTCGTCGTCGGTCAGGCGGGATGCGATCTGTTGCATGCAGTCAGGTGCTTTCGCGTGACGCGAGCCCGCACGCCAGGCGCCGAGCTGCGCGCTGATGTAGTCGGAGTGCAATCCCACGAGACCCGGAATAGCCGGTTCCATACCAGTGAGCGACGCGCCGTGGCAGGCCGCGCAAGCCGGGATGTTGCGGCTCGGGTCGCCGTTCAGCACGATCTGCTGGCCTTTCGTCACAGTCGATGCCGACACGGTCGGCTTGGCCGGCTGCGGATAAGGCGGGCGCTGTTGCGAGAAATACGTGGCGATCTGGTGAAGGTAGTCGTCGGAGAGATACGTGACGAGGTAGTTCATGGGCGGATACTTCCGGCGGCCTTCACGGAAGTTCTGCAACTGGTTGTACAGGTACTCGGCGGGCTTGCCGGCAAGACGCGGGAAATAGTCATTGTCCGTGCCTTCACCGTGCACGCCATGACATGCCGTACAGCCCTGCACACGTGCTGCCATGGTGTCCGGCGCGACGGGCTGGGCGGCTTGAGCTTCGGCGGCGCCGGCAGCAGCGCTGGCAGTCCCTAAGAGCGCCAGCGCCATTAGCGGGGCGAGCAACGGACGAAAGATGCGTCTTGAAGACACGCGACACTCCATGAATTTCGAGGACCTGCCGAGCTTCGTTCGGCCCGGTGCGAATATGTGGTGAACCATTGCCACATTGGCTCTGCGAGCCTCTGATGCGACGCGGCATTCTATCATCGTTGCCTGATGATGACTATTTGAGCATTGACCTGTTGTGGCTGACTTTCAACCTCTGCGCGACAATTTGCCGCGCGACTGATCGACAGGGGATTTGAAACTCTTCAATCACTGGCGGGGCGTTGCGTTCGACAAAGCATCGACTCGATTTCGACCATTTCCTGCAACTGTCCTTGTCGTGCATTCCATGTGCCCGTTCCGATAGACTCGCGGTCCGGAAGCCCTGTTGCGCCGATCCACGACACCCCACCAAACTTTCAATACTTTCCTCGTTCGCTTTCAGCATGACTCAATTTCCGCAGGTGTGCGCATGAACGGCGATCCGCTCTGGTTGTCGCAGGTCGTTATCGCTGCGTTTGCCGATATTGCGTTCGCCTGCACGCTCGGCGCGGGATTGCTGAGCGTGTGGTTATCGAAAGAGAAAGCGGTCGAGGCCAAGTCGCCCGCCCATGCCGCGTGGCAGAAAGCGCGGCGGTTGAGCATCGGCGGCGCGGTCGTGCTGGCCGCGGCGAATCTCACGCTGGTCTGGCTGCAGGCGGCATCGATGAGCGGCACGCCTTTGTTCGATGCGTTCTCCGCCGTTGTCGCCGTGGTGACCAGCACGCATGCGGGTATCGGCTGGGCGATCGCCTTTGGCGGCAGCGTGCTGCTTAACTTTGCAATGGTGTTCGCGACCGCGAAGGGCAGTCCGCGGCTCGGGTTGTTCGCGGTGGGCGCGATCGTGGCCGCGGCGGGGAAGGCGTCGATTGGCCATGCCGCCGATGCCGGCGCGTTTTCGCTGGCCGAAGGCGTGCAGACCATCCACCTTCTGGCGACCGCGTTATGGGGCGGTGTGGTGTTCGCGGGCGCGTGGAGCGTGTTGTCGGCGTTGGGGACATCGCTGGCGCGGGCGTTTTTGATTCGCACAGCCGGAAAGATGTCGACGATGTCCGTGATCGCCGTCTCGCTGGTGGTAGCGACCGGCATCTACAACGCCTGGCGCGGGTTGGGCGGTTCGGCAGAAGCGCTCGAAGCAAGCGCGTGGGGCCAGGCGCTGGTGGTGAAAGCGGTGCTGGTCGCGACTGCGTTGCTGCTCGGCGCAATGAACCGATGGTCCGTGTTGCCGCGATTGCAGCGCACGGCATCGACAGTCGATGCCCGCACGTTCACCGGCGTCATGCGGGTGGAAGCGGTTTTGATCGTTGCGGTGTTTGTCGCGGCCGCCGTGCTGTCGCACAGCGTGCCGGGGTTTGCATCGGCGGGATGAAGCGTTGGCGAGTGTTGTGCCTGGCGAGCTTATTCGTAACCGAGTCTGTGACTCACGATAGGCGCGCAGAACAGCGCCAGCGCGCAGCCGACTGCCTTGCCCTGCAACTCGATGAACGCCTTGTGCGACATGGGCGATGAAAACAGGACATCGGCCAGTTGCGGCAGGCAAAACAGCACCGCAGCGCCAATGAAGCATTTCGTGACGACCGACAGCCGCCAGTTGTACTGCGCGCCCATCGAGGCGCAGATCACGCGGAGCACGCCGAACAGCACAAGCGCGCCAACGGCCATTTGCGTGCGGATATATTCGTCTGGAAGTGTGTACATGCTGGACTCTTTCGCTTTATCGTCGCGCTCTTCCCGGGCGCATGGGTCGGAACATCAGTACACGAGATAATGCAAGACGCGGGCCAAGCGTCGATGCTGCATGCAAAGCCTTGCTGCAAAAGGGTTCTCCAGAATTACGAACGCCCTTTTTTAACGGCGTAACGCGCTGCGAGAACGTAGCTCAACAGCGCGTTACGTAACGACATCAAGACAAACCGCTGTCTCGACAAACCGTATTCTACGATGCCTTAAGCAACCGTATCGTACGGTGCGCCGCAATTCTCAGATCACCATTCTGCAACGCTGCCATCGGCGTGACGCCAGACCGGATTGCGCCAGCGGTGACCGACCTTCGCCATCTCGCGCACCTTCTCTTCGTTCACTTCGATACCCAAGCCCGGCCCTTGCGGAATCATCACCATGCCGTCTTCGTATTTGAAGACTTCCGGGTTCTTGATGTAGTCGAGCAGGTCGTTGCCCTTGTTGTAGTGAATCCCGAGGCTTTGCTCCTGGATGAAGGCGTTGTAGCTGACGGCATCGATTTGCAGGCAGGTTGCCAGCGCGATCGGCCCAAGCGGGCAATGCAAGGCGAGGGCAACGTCGTAGGCTTCGGCCATCGATGCAATCTTGCGGCATTCCGTGATCCCGCCCGCATGCGACGCGTCTGGCTGGATGATGTCCACATAACCGCCGGCCAGGATGTGCTTGAAGTCCCAGCGCGAATAGAGACGCTCGCCAAGCGCGATCGGCGTGCTCGTCTGGTTCACGATATCCCGCAACGCCTCCACGTTCTCCGACAACACCGGCTCTTCGATAAACAGCAGCTTGAACGGATCGAGTTCCTTCGCGAGGACCTTCGCCATCGGCTTGTGCACGCGGCCGTGGAAATCCACGCCGATGCCGATATTCGGACCCACCGCTTCACGCACGGCCGCGACGTTGTTAATGACCGCCTGGACCTTGTCGAAGGTATCGATAATCTGAAGTTCTTCCGAACCATTCATCTTCACGGCCTTGAAACCGCGATCCACAACGGCGCGCGCATTGTTCGCGACATCGCTTGGACGATCGCCGCCAATCCACGAATACACCTTGATGCGGTCGCGCACCTGGCCGCCGAGCAGCGCGTGAATGGGCACGCCGTGATGCTTGCCCTTGATGTCCCACAGCGCCTGATCGACGCCCGCAATCGCGCTCATGCCGATCGGCCCGCCACGATAAAACCCCGCGCGATACATCACCTGCCAGTGATCCTCGATCAACAGCGGGTCCTTGCCGATCAGGTAGTCCGAGAGTTCATCGACCGCAGCCGCCACCGTGTGCGCGCGGCCTTCCACCACCGGTTCGCCCCAGCCGACGATGCCTTCGTCCGTCGTGATCTTCAGAAAACACCAGCGCGGCGGAACGATAAAAGTTTCGAGTTTCGTGATTTTCATGCTGGCGTCTCCTGATTATCTGGTGAGTGAGGAACGAGGGTTTCAATGCTATCAAAAATCAGCTCACTCTGTATATTAATAGTACTATTCGACGGAAACGCTTGCCAGGAAAGGGTCCGTTTGTGGGTCCGTATAATCGCGTCATTTTGCGCAAAGGGGAAAGTCATTCAGCACGATCTGCACGGACGCGTCGCGTACGACCTCGGCACTGAAATCTTGCGCGGCGATTTCGCGCCGGCGACCATCTTGCCGCGCGAAGCCGAGCTCATGGAGCGCTTTGGCGTGAGCCGGACCGTGCTGCGTGAGGCGTTGCGGACGCTGACATCGAAGGGATTGATTGAATCGCGGCCCCGGATCGGCACGCGCGTGCGGCCTCGCGACGCGTGGAACCTGCTCGATGCCGACGTGCTCGAGTGGTACTCGCGTGTCGCCAAGCCCATGCAGTTCGCGCTCAAGCTGCAGGAAATGCGCGAGATGATCGAACCTTATGCCGCCGCTTTGGCCGCTGCGAATCACGATGAACATGCGATGGCGCGACTGGCCGAAGCCCATCAGGCGATGCTCGATGCGCGCAACGTCGACGAATGGGTGCGCGCCGACCTGCGCTTTCACTTGAGCGTGCTGAACGCGTGCAGCAACGAGTTGCTCGTGCCGCTCGGGACGCTGATCGAGCGCACGCTCGAGGCGCAATTGCAGTTGAATGCGCGTCGGGCGGAGGTGTTCAATGCATCGATGGCCGAACACACGGCCGTCTTCGATGCCATCGCCAAGCGGAAATCAAGCGCTGCGCGTAACGCCATGGCCGGTTTGCTCGGCGTGACGCGAGCGCGGATCGAAGGGTGATCAGCGAGCGTTAATACGCCTGTAAGCCCGGCGATATTTTCGTTTTCGCTATAAAGTTGCGGGTCAGGCGCGGTTTTGTCGATATCGGTCAAACCGTAAATATCCAGAACGTTGCGCTCTGCACTCAATGCGAGGAGCACGATTTTGCCGCACGTTCCGATCTCTTTAGTGTCGTCCTGGGGCGCGTGGGCCGTGTTCGTCAGCGTGCTCGCCACGCAGCTCGGCGTGCCCATTCCTGCCGCGCCCATGCTCGTGCTCGCCGGTACGCTGATCGCGGCCGGACTCGCTTCGTTCTGGCATATGTTGGCTGCTGCGGTGATCGCGGTGGTCATCGCCGATTCTCTCTGGTTTGCCGCCGGAAGGTTTTACGGCCGGCGGTTCCTGAACTCGCTCGTGCGCTTCTCGCTTTCCCTCGATACCACCTTGCGTACCGCCCGGCATTGGTTCGAGCGCTTCGGCGCGCCTTTGCTCGCGTTGTCCAAGTTCGTGCCGGGGCTTGGGCTGGTTTCATCGCCCATGCTTGGGACCACGCAGATCGATGTGCGCGTATTCCTGTTCTGGGATTTCGTGGGCGCGACGCTCTGGGCATCGGCCTGGATGCTGGGCGGCGCGATCCTGAAGGCCGAGGTCGCGGATCTGCTCGTGTTCGTGCGCACATATGGGCTGACCGCGCTCGATGTGCTCGGCATGGCTGCGGGGGTGTTCTTGGCGTATCGATGGGTGCGACGCCTGCAGTTTCGCCGATGGCTCGCGAAGTACCGGATATCGCCCGAGCAGCTCGATGAAATGATGCGCTCCGATGCGCCGCCCGTCATTTTCGATGCCCGGCCGGAAGAGATCCGGCGCAAGGAGGCGCACAGGATCAAGGGCGCGTTGCCGCTGGATCTGCAGGCATCGGGGAAAATCGATGAGATGTTTCGCGAGCGCGAGGTGGTGGTTTATTGCGTGTGTCCGAACGAGGCGACGGCCAAGCAGATCGTGCGGCAGTTGAAGGCGAAGGGATTCTCGAATGTACGGCCGCTGAAGGGCGGGCTGGATGCCTGGGAGAAGAAGGGGTTTCCGGTCGAGGCGATTCCTTTGGGCGGTGGGCGTGGTGCTGATGTTGAGGATGCTTCGTTCGATGATCAGGACTCGATGGGCGATATGGTTACCATTCGGGCTACGGCGCCGGAGTGAGGGTTTTGGTGGTTTGTTGGTTTGCTAATTGGAGTTGCATCGGATGACGCTGTTGGATGGGGTGGATCCCTCGCAACTTTTTGGCTTGCCCATGCCCGATGTGGCAACGCTCGACCACGGCGTGCAAGTGCCCTTTGTACAGACCGGGCACGAGCACCAGGAAGTCATGCTGTTTATTCACGGCTCGCTTTGCGACTTTCGATACTGGAAGCCGCAGCTGGGGCCGCTTGGCAGGCAGTATCGATGTGTCGCGCCGAGTCTTTCGCATTACTGGCCTTCCGGGAGGGCAGGGGCGCTTGGGGTGGCGGGGGATTTACGGCCGTTTAGCTGGGATGCCCATGTTGATGAGATGGGGCAGTTTATCGAGCGGCTTGGGGTGGGGGCGGTGAATGTTGTCGGGCATTCGAGGGGTGGGTGTGTGGCGTTTCATTTGGCCGTCCGATATCCGGAGATGGTGAAGTCGCTGGTGCTGGCTGATCCGGGTGGGGCGGTGGCTCGGGCCGGTGATGATGCTAGGGCGAGGACGGTGCTGCCCGCGCCTGTTAATGCGCTGAGGGCCAAGGCAGCGGAGTTGATTGCTGCGGGTGAGGTCGATGCGGGATTGGAGTTGTTTGTCGATTCTGTGAGCCGGCCCGGGTTCTGGGCGCGGAGTCCGAAAGAGTTCCGGGCCATGGCGATGGACAACGCCGATACCTTGGCGCTTCAATTTCGCGATCCTTTGCCTGCTTACGATGCAAGTGCTGCGGGAAGGGTGCAATGCCCTACGCTGCTTATCGAAGGGGAGAAGAGTCCGAAGATGTTTCGGGATGCGGTGGGAGCGTTGGAAAGGTGGATCGATGGGGCGAGGCGGGTGACGATTGAAGGGGCGTCGCATGGGATGAATGTTACGCATGCGGGGGTGTTTAATCGGGCAGTGAGTGAAAAAGGCCGTGCTCTTTACTGAGCGACAGCCATTACTAAAACTGATTTCCAGCTCCGACGCTCAAAGAGCGTCGTCAAATTCAAAGCAGATCAGCAAGATCTTGACGGACAAGAGTTCCCTTGAATTGAGGGATGACCCATCCCTGAAGCGTCCGATTATAAGACGCGTAAGGGAGTGCGGAAAGGCGCTCTCTATGAACAGGATCGTCACTTTTAAGTAAGAAGGACTTCTTGTATTGCTCGATCTTAATCTTTGCCGTTACCTCCTTGCCCGCCGGAGCAACGTGTTCGCTTGATGCGCCGATATGAGCCCTGATAATCGGGGCAGCAATATCGACTTCACTTAGATGCGTCTGATCGCGCATAACCTGCAATATTGATGTGCATGCAGGGTTCACCGCTGCGACCCAATTTGAATCGCGTCGATTCGATTCATATTCGGTTGAGTTCAAGCCGAAAAGATCGGTTGGTAACCTTATGCCTCCTGATTCTGGAACCAGGAAAAAACAACGCTTATGTCCCAGTCGCCCGATAAAAAGCCCAAGCTCGAAGAGGACATTGTCTCGTACCACCTGATGTTGCTCGGATCTCATTATTGAAGTGTCGTCCGGGCTAAATACGAAAATACCGAACTGCGAATCGCCCAGTTCGTCAATTAGACTATTCAACGCGAAAGAAGATGGTTGAAAAACGCCACTCTTCCAAACGGTGCACTCTGCATCCCGAGTTAGATTTGTATGGATTGCATTAGCAATCGGGATCCCTTCTCGGGACGAACCTATGAATACCCTTGGCTTCATCAGTCCTCCTAGTGTTCAACATGAGTGCATCGCAAATTCAGCGACGGGCATGATCGTATAACGCTGTGCTGAGGTTTGACGTCAAGTCGCAAATTTTTACTTTTCGGGACGTTAAGAGAATTGACGCACGACTGAAATTCCGCGATTAGTGCGTCGCATTGACGCATATTCGTTACGGTGGGCTGATAGAAACAATCGAAAAGGATGACTTTGCCAAATGCGGTAACCGCGACAAGAGATCGTGGATGTTCAGCGCAAAAAAGGCTTTGCGGAGTTATCCGCAAAGCCTTTTTCTTACAACTTGGTGGCGAATCAGGGATTCGAACCCCGGACCTGCGGATTATGATTCCGTCGCTCTAACCGGCTGAGCTAATTCGCCAAGAGATCGAGATTATGAAGAGGGTTGCAAAACCTGTCAACCCCTTCCAAGCTGATTCCTATCGACAAGTGGGTTAGGCGGCAGCAGTGCTATCCGCCGCCGCCGGACGATCAATCCGAGTCATAAACCGCCGTCCCCCGGGTCTCCTTAACAAACAGCATCCCGATCACGAACGCGGCCACGGCAATCACAATCGGGTACCACAGTCCTGAAAAGATATTCCCCTTCGCCGCCACGATAGCAAACGCCGTAGCCGGCAAGAACCCGCCGAACCAGCCATTGCCAATGTGATACGGCAGCGACATCGACGTATACCGGATCCGCGCCGGGAACATCTCCACGAGCATCGCGGCAATCGGCCCATACACCATCGTCACGTAGATCATCATGATGGTCAGGATCACGATAGCCATCGGCCAGTTGATCAGCGCCGGATCAGCCTTCGCCGGATATCCCGCCGACTTCAGCGTGCCCGCAAGCGTCTTGTCGAACGCGGCGCCCTGGACCTTCGCATCGGCGGCCTTGCCGTCATAGATGTTCACCACGGTGTCGCCAACCTTGATCTGCGCGACCGTCCCAGCCGGTGCAGCCACGTTCTCGTAGTTCAAACCGGCCTTCGACAACGCGCTCTTGGCAATATCGCAGGAGCTCGTGAACTTCGATGTACCCACCGGGTTGAACTGGAACGAGCACTCGTCGGGATTGGCAATGACGGTGATCGGCGACTTGATGGTCGCGGCTTCGAGCGTCGGGTTCGTGTAGTGAGCGAGCGCGTGGAAGAGCGGGAAGTACGTCAGCGCGGCAATCAGGCAGCCGGCCATGATGATCGGCTTGCGGCCAATCTTGTCGGACAGCGACCCGAAGAACAGGAAGAACGGCGTGCCGATCAACAACGCCACCGCCACCATGATGTTGGCGCTGGTGCCATCGACTTTCAGCGTCTGCGTCAGGAAAAACAGCGTGTAGAACTGGCCCGTGTACCAGACCACGGCTTGTCCCATCGTCAGGCCGAAGAGCGCGAGCAGCACGATCTTCAGGTTCTTCCATTGACCAAATGCTTCGGTTAGCGGCGCTTTCGAGGTCTTGCCTTCGGCCTTGATGCGCTCGAAAACCGGCGATTCGTGCAACTTCATGCGAATCCAGACGGAGACGGCGAGCAGCAGTATCGACACCAGGAACGGAACGCGCCAACCCCACGCACCGAAGGTGTCTTCGCCAACGGCGCTGCGCACCACGAGGATCACGATCAGCGAGATGAACAGGCCGAGCGTAGCCGTGGTCTGGATCCACGCCGTCCACGCGCCGCGCTTGTTGGAGGGCGCATGTTCCGCAACGTAAGTCGCCGCGCCACCGTATTCGCCGCCGAGCGCGAGGCCTTGCAGCAGCCGCATCGCGATGAACAGCACGGGCGCCGCTATGCCTATGGTCCCGTATCCGGGCAGCAAGCCGACCACGAACGTCGACAAACCCATGATCACGATGGTCACAAGGAACGTGTACTTGCGCCCGACCATGTCGCCAAGACGCCCGAACACAATCGCGCCGAACGGACGCACGGCAAAACCCGCTGCGAAGCCGAGCAAGGTGAAGATGAAGGCGGCTGTCGGGTTCACGCCCGAGAAGAAGGTCCTGCTGATATAGATGGCGAGCGAGCCCGCCAGATAGAAGTCGTACCACTCGAACACCGTGCCCAGCGATGACGCAAAAATCACGCGCCGTTCTTCGCTTGTCATCGGTGCGTGGGAAATGCGTCCCTCGACCGTCGCCATGAATCATCTCCTGATCTTGATTTTTGAATGGCACCCCGCGCATGCCGGCACCGTGCAGCGATTATTGGAGTGAAAACTTACGGCGTTCTGACTAGGTAGGGGTGTGTGGTTTTTGAGATTGCGATGGCGATCGGGTCGAACGTCGGCTATTTTTATTCGTTTGACCGTTATTTGCTGGCTAATTTACGTTAATTTATATACTGTCGGCTTTGCGATCAAGCAATCGCTCAGGGTTTGTCCCGGGCAGGATAAACCCGCTGTAAGCCTACTCTCACAAGCGTTCCCGCCTTTCGGGGCGCTTCACTGTACATGTGGTCTTCAATGTCGAGCGTGCCACGGTGCATCGTCACGATCTCCCTGACAATGGCCAGGCCCAATCCGCTGCCATCGCCTTCACGTCCGAGAATCCTGTAAAACCGTTCCACCACGCGCGCTCTTTCCGCCACTGGAATGCCCAAGCCCGTGTCTTCGACTTCGAGATAAACGCGGCGCGTGTCCGAATCCTCGGTGCGCACGCGGACCGTGATCCGGCCACCGGGCGGGGTGTAGCGGATGGCGTTATCGATAAGATTCGACAGCATCTCGCGCAGCATCACCACGTTGCCCTCGACCTCGACCGGATGCGGCGGTTCTTCATAGCCGATATCCATGCCCTTCGCCAACGCCGCCTGCACCCAGTCGCGCACGGCAAGCCGCGCAAGATCGGTGAGCTCGACGCGCGAGAAAATCTGCCCGGTCATCCGGTTTTCTGCGCGAGCAAGCGCAAGGAGTTGCGTGACGAGCCGCGCCGCGTGCTCGGAACTTGTCGCGATCTGTTCCAGCGAACGCTGGACTTCGGCGGGTACGTCCTGCCGCAGCGCCAGCTCGGCTTGGGTTCGCAAGCCGGCGAGGGGCGTTTTCATTTGATGGGCGGCATCGGCTATGAAGCGTTTTTGCAGCTCCATGTTCTGCTCTAGCCGGTTGAGCAAGTCATTGAACGATGCCACCAGCGGCGCGATTTCCGGCGGCGCGCGGCTGGCTTCGAGCGGCGAAAGGTCGTCAGGACGGCGCGCCCGGATATTCGATTGCAGCGCATGCAGCGGTGCGAGCCCGCGCGACAGCCCGAACCACACCAGCACGATAGCCAGCGGCAAAATCACGAACTGCGGCAGGATCACGCCCTTAATGATGTCGTTGGCCAACTGGCTGCGTTTATCGAGCGTCTCGGCCACCTGGACGAGCACCGGCTGCTGCAATGATGGCAGTTCGACCGTGGTGTAGGCGACGCGGATATCGTTGCCGCGCAGTACATCGTCACGAAATTCCACAATGCCGGGCTGCGGCCGGTCATCGTCGTGGGGAAGGGGCATGTCGGCGTCGCCGCCCACGAGTTCGCCTCGTGTGCCGAGCACCTGGAAAAAGACGCTGTCGACGTTATCCGCCCTCAGGAAATCGCGCGTGGCGTTTGGCAGACGCAATTCCGCCACGCCGTTGACCGGCTGGATTTGCCGGGCGAGCACGTAGGCATCGGTTTCGAGCGCCCGGTCGAACGGCCCGTTGGCTATCGACTTGGCGACCAGATATGTGACGGCGATGCTCATTGGCCACAGCAACAACAGCGGCGCGAGCATCCAGTCGAGAATCTCGCCGAACAGCGAACGCGGCGCCGGTTCGCCGTCCGGCTCGAGCTCGTCGGGCGGCGCGAACGGGTTGGCGTAACGCGCGTCACGAGACACGTCGGGGTCTGCAATGGGTGCATCGAGCAGATCCGGCGACGGGTGCTGCAACGGGTGAGGCGACTCGCGCGACGCCTGGGCGGCACGCTTGGAAGTAGCGGGCGAGCCCATGATGTGGTTACTTGTAGTGAGGGCTGGACGATGCCATCGGGCCGGCGTCCGCGGGTCCTGACGCGACCGGAGCGGCCGCTGGTGCAACGGCTTTTTCAAGGCTATAGCCTAGCCCGCGAACGGTCATGATGCGCGCCCCACCGGGCTCGATTTTTTTTCTTAGCCGATGGACATAGACTTCGATCGCGTTATTGCTGACTTCCTCGCCCCACTCGCAAAGGTGGTTGACGAGCTGTTCCTTCGATACCAGCCGGCCAACCCGCTGCAGCAGGACTTCGAGCACGCCGAGTTCGCGCGCCGACAACTCGATGACCTGGTCGTTGAA
>NZ_JBSIPA010001023.1:0-287 GCF_053574605.1 Caballeronia sp. M23-90
ATTGCGCCCAAATGACCGGAGCGGCCATCTGCGGGTGTCCCGCGTGCGTTCAATACGTCGCCCGCAACTCGGCGCGCGGCATCAGAACCGGTCGATTCTCAACGCCCTGAGTGTTCGTTCAGGCACGTCGGGTTCCTCGTGCGAGACAAGCGCCGCGATCATTGCGCCCAAATGACCGGAGCGGCCATCTGCGGGTGTCCCGCGTGCGTTCAATACGTCGCCCGCAACTCGGCGCGCGGCATCAGAACCGGTCGATTCTCAACGCCCTGAGTGTTCGTTCAGGCACG
>NZ_JBSIPA010001024.1:0-286 GCF_053574605.1 Caballeronia sp. M23-90
TCTATTTCTGCGGTGTGTCACGAACATGAGCGAGAGCTTGTGATGCTGTATCGAAGATGGGAGAAGGCCTCTCGAAGTCGGCTTGCAGGAGCAGGCTTCAAACCGCCCGGTGCTGCTGCGTTTAAAAGACGTGGTGGTGAGCGACCGTGGAAAAGGCGTCCGGTCAGGACGTCAGGTACGTGTTGAGAAGATGAGCGAAAGCAAACCGTTCGATGACGCATCGTTATAGATATAAAGCATTGCCAAAACTGGGGTTGCACAGAAGCTCCAGGATCAGTCGGGACGA
>NZ_JBSIPA010001025.1:0-286 GCF_053574605.1 Caballeronia sp. M23-90
CTCGACCGAATCGATCATGCGATCGCTCAGTTGCCGCCAGACACACCACTCGCCGATGCAAGCTGGGGCGCACGCAATCGTGCAGTTATAGGACATCCGTTTGCGCGGCTTGTGCCATCGTGGCTGCAGGATGGCGTTGCCGACTGGCGCGCCTTCATGCTCGACCGAATCGATCATGCGATCGCTCAGTTGCCGCCAGACACACCACTCGCCGATGCAAGCTGGGGCGCACGCAATCGTGCAGTTATAGGACATCCGTTTGCGCGGCTTGTGCCATCGTGGCTGC
>NZ_JBSIPA010000119.1:0-15385 GCF_053574605.1 Caballeronia sp. M23-90
TTCCAGGCACGCCCTGCTGGCGTGGATCTCAACTTCATTATCGTGGAGCCATCGGCGGATCTGGGTCGTGGAATCGCTTATGGAACGACAGAGCCGTTGCACCGGATCAACGTCCATCGCTCCCGGAAACGCCTTCGCAACAGCGGTGGTCGACGGCAGGCCGCCCAACTCTTCCGGTGGGACATCGTAGGCATTGGTTGCATCGATCACGATCTTTCCTTGCCAGCTTCCCGCCGTCCGTCCAATGTCCTGATGCGTACCGAAGGGCACGGCCAGGATGACCACGTCGGCCTTCACCGCGTCCTCGATTCGCTGCGCGACGAGGGACGGGCCGATCTCCGCAGCGAGCACGTCCAGCGGCCGCCTGCCTGCCACTGCTACTTCGATGCCCTGACGGGCAAAAGCCTGGGCGATGGCCGTGCCGATCTTGCCAAGCCCGATGATTGCGTAGTTCATTGATCTCTCCTTTGATAGTTATTCGGATCTCAGACCTGGCCGACGCCACCGTCGTCCATCAGGTCCGCACCGGTCATGTAGGAACTCTGATCGGAAGCGAGGAACAGCGCCGCACTGGCCATCTCATCGGCACGTGCAAGCCGGCCAAGCGGGATCATGTTCAGGTACATCCTCACCAGCGCTTCGCGCTCTCCGGGCGACTTCGCCTGGGAATCGAGAATCGGCGTGTCGGTGACGCCCGGGCTCAGCGTATTGACGCGAATGCCGCGATCCTTGAATTCGGCGGCCCACGTGCGGGCGTAGGATCGCAACGCCGCCTTGGTCGCCGCATACGTGGTGTGTCCGGGAATGCCCATGCCGTGCATCGCCGATGAAACCAGCACGATCGATCCGCCGCCCATCATTAGCGGCAGCAGCTTCTGCACGAGGAAAACCGCGGCGCGGGCGTTGAGGTTGAAAGTCTTGTCGAAGTGTTCGGGCGTGAGGGTCTCGATGGAAGCCTGCTCTGTTAAGCCCGCATTCGAAACGACGATATCGACGATGCCTTTTTCTTTCCTGACCAATGCAGTGACGCGGTCCAGGTCATCGACGTTCGTGACATCGGCCTGGATGGCGGTGACGTTGCGCCCAATGAGTTTGGCGGCTTCGTCGAGTTGTGCCTGCCGGCGGCCGAAGATGAAGACGTGCGCGCCTTCTGCGACGAACCGCTGGGCAATCGCTAATCCGATACCGGTCGTTCCGCCGCTGATCACGGCAATCTTGTCTGTAAGAGTGGACATGGAGACCTTCTGTTCTGTGCGTGATTGACAAAACCAGCATAATTCCCCTCGCGGCGAATGATAATCCGCATATTTTTCATAAGATCTATTCTCTGTTCGAATGGGTCAGTCGAAGGGAATGCAATGGACCGGTTTCACGAAGTGGATGCGTTTATCGCCGTGGTTGAAGCAGGCGGCTTTTCCGCGGCAGCCCGCAGGACCGGTGATTCGCAGTCGGCCGTCAGCAAGGCCGTTGGCGCGCTGGAGAAGCGTCTCGGCGTGATGCTGTTCAACCGCAGCACGCGCAGCGTCACGCTGACGGATCAAGGGCAGCGCTACTACGACCGGACGAAACCGCTCATTGAAGAGATGGATGAAGCCGACAGCGAGCTGAAAAGCAGCACGCTCAATGTCTCGGGAATGATCAGGATCGCGACGTCCTCGACCTTCGGACGCCTTCACATTCTTCCGCTCATACCCGAGTTGTTGGCGCTCAATCCCGGCCTTCAGGTCGATCTCGTTCTGTCGGACTTCGTGCGCGATATGGTGCAGGACCGGATCGACCTGGCGATCCGGGTAGGTCCCGTCGATGAACCTGACGCGGTTGTCCGGCGCGTGACCACGACGCCGCTCGTATGTGTCGGATCACGGCGCTACTTCGAGCAACGCGGGATACCGAAGACTCCTGCCGAACTCGTCGATCACAATTGCCTTTTATACGGCGGCCTGATCGAGTCGGCAAACTGGCCATTCGTCGGACCGGAAGGCCGGTTCAGCGTGGCCGTTCACGGCAACCTTTCATCCAATAGCGTCGAGACGATCCGGTCCGGTGTGCTGGAAGGCGTTGGAATTGGCCTGTTCGCGAAAGTTTCTCTCGCCGATGAACTCGACCATCCGGACGTCATCACGATCCTGGAGGACTTCATTGGCGACGCCAGGGACGTCAGCCTCATCTGGCCGAAACGCCGGTTCGTACCGGCACGCGTGCGCCGCGCGACTGACTTTTTTGCGGCGGCGTTACTGCAGCGTATTTAATCCATGCCACTCACGCTTTCGGGCTCATTCCCTTCTCCGTGATCACGGAATCGAACTTGTCGAGTTGAGAGAACCGCAGTGCCTTGACTTTCCCCAGCTTGCTGGCATCGACGACAAGATGCCGTTCAACCGCGCTTTCCATCGCGGCCTGTTTGATCGCGACTTCATGGAAATTCCAGCACGTGACGCCACGCGTGTCGTCGACCCCACCCGCCGATATGAACGCCTTGTTGATTCCCATGCGTTTCAGCGTCTCGATGCTTTCATCGCTGGAAAATGAATCCGATGACGGCGCATACACGCCGCCCAGCAAGATCATCCGTACGTTGGCCTTGCGCCGCAGGATCTCGGCGACATTGAGCGAATAACACACGACCGTCAGATGCATGTCGGCGGGAATCAGCCGCGCGAGGGTGGTCAGCGTCGTCCCGCAATCGATGAAAACCGTCTCGCTGTCCACGAGCAAACGCGCGGCGACCGCAGACGCATCCGCCTTGGCCTGCGCGAAGTGATCCTTCTCTTCGTCGATGGTATAGCCTGATCCATTGGGCACGTCCGACGCGCGGACGATATAACCGCCGAGATAAGTGAATGTCCCCGGGCTCGACGAGATGTCGCGGCGAACCGTCATCTCCGATACATCGAGCAAGGTCGCGGCATCGCGAAGACGCATCACGCTCTGCTCGCGCAAAGCTTCGGCAAGGACACGCAGACGATCGTTTTTGGTCATTGAGAGAACGTGGGCGCGGTTGTGGTTGTTAGTTCTTGTTCTCCGGGTGAGACGATTATAACAAGCGCGCGTGTCGTGTCCGTTCACTTCAGTCGGCGGCGCGCGCCTTGATCAGGGCCGCTGAGGTTGTCATCGGCGTCTGTTCGACAGCGACCTTTGCGATGCCCGGCAACGCTTCGTCGGCGAGTTGCGTGAGCGTGCGTCCCGGCGGCATCTCCACGAAAACTTGCGCGCCGAGTTCGCTCAGCACGACGGTCGAATCGTGCCATCGAACGGGGTAACGCAGGTTCGTCGCAAGGTCCAGGCGCACTGCATCGGCCTGACGCAACGGACGCGCTCCGCGATTGCCGATGTACGGAATCGACGGCGTCCTGAATTCGACCTTCGACGCAGCTTCGGTGAGTTCGCGGGCGGCATCGTCCAGAAGGACGCAGTGTGACGGCACGCTTACCGCGAGGCGCTCGGCTTTGCGCGCGCCTGCTTGCAGCGCTTGCTGCCGCACGAGGTCGAGATCGCCGTCGGCGCCGGCCACCACGATCTGCCGCGGCGCATTGAGATTCGCAATGAATGCCGCCTTTGCGTTCGTACGGGCAATGACGGCGTCGACTTCGCGCTCGCTCAAGCCTGACACCGCGAGCATGCCGTAACCATGCGGATAAGCGCGTTCCATGAGTTGCGCGCGTAGTTGCAGGAGAAGCAGGGCGTCGTTGAAATCAATAGCGTCAGCCGCGACCGCCGCGCCATATGCGCCCACCGACAAGCCCGCGACCGCGTCGGGCACGATACCTTCTTCGCGCAACGCACGCGCGGTCGCCACGCCGGCGATAAACAAGCCGAGCTGCACGGCAACGGTGGATTCCAACGCGACTACGCTGTCGAGATCGAGAACGTTCATATGCAACACGTCCGACGCTTCTTCGAAAGTCGCGACGATACGCGCGTGCGGCGAAGCGCCGCCGAGCGTATGCAGGAAGCTCGTGAATTGCGAGCCCTGGCCGGGGAAAAGGAATGCAATCATGCGGCGTGACTCGTCAGCCAGGGATCGGCGACGAGCCTCGGGCCATCGACGGATCGCAGCATCACGCGTGCGCCCGGATGAGCAAATTCGGCGAGCGAGAACACGCCATCGTGGGTTTCGATTTGAACGTCGATACGTATTGGTATTGCGAATTCGGAAGCGGCGGCCGACAAGGCGTCGAACAAGGTCTTTGCCGCGGCGCGATCGAGTGGGTCGGGCGCACGCATCAAAAGATCGAGATCGCTTTTGTCGGTCACTGTGACGCAGTCGCTCGCCATCTCGAAGCCGACACTGCCCGTAGGTCCCCATGCAAGTCCGGACGACTCGCAGATCGGCGCTACGGCCTGGAGCAACTTGAACGCGGGTAAAGCGGCACGCGTTTCATGCGGCTTTCTTGATTTTAGCATTTCAGGCGTAAGCACGGCGTGAACATGTTGCATGTCCAGCCACGCGCCAAAACGTTCGCTGCGGACCGCGCCACGAATCCCGACTGCAACGCGTCCCTCGCGCTTGCGCGCACGACGAACTACCGCGAACGGCGCGCGCTCCAGCGAAGCCGCGACCCACGCAGGCGCTTCCTTGAAAGCCGGTGCGTCCTGTTCAAGCCGCAACAAGTCGTGGGGATTCACGACGCGTTCCATTGCTCCGCCATGCGCTTGCGCACTTCTATCGACGCGGCGCGATTGCGTTTTGCGTTCGCCGACTGCAAGCGCGACGACAAATCGTTCGGACCTCGACGTGCATCGTCTACGGCGGCGACCAGCGAAGCCTTCACACGCTCGACGTCTTCACGCCCGGGCGTATCGGCATTGATCCCTTCGATGAGTTCATGCAACAGCCCGAGCTTCGCATAGGAACTCATCTTGTAGGACATCGGCAACACGCGATCGCCGAGTTCATCGAGTCCTTCCACGCTGCGGCGCGTGACGCGGGCGGCCGCTTCCTTGCCCATTGCGTGCACGCTGATGCCGCTCGCGTCCAGCGCGACAATGCGGTTTGCCTGATAACCGTGCGCGAGAAACGCGCCGGACATCGCCGGGCCGACGATCAGCGCGATCACCGGATGCCCGGCGAGCCGGGCGCTTGCATAAGCGTCGACGCCCGCCGCGCACGCGAGATGCACGCCCAGCAGTTCTTCGCGACGTCCATACGCCTGGCTCTTGACGTCGACGATAGCAACAATCGGGCGCTTCACCTTTGCGTCGCGATCTGCGTCCAGCGCTTCGCGCACGGCACGCGCGAGCAACCAACCCTGTTCGAGTCCGACGACGTTGTCCGTGGCGCGCGGAAAGCGGTTGGCAAGGTCCGGCACGACGGTGATGAAGCGCGCGGTTGTATCGCCGAGCGGGGCATCGGCGCTGCGGATCGGACCATTGTCATTCAGTTCACGCGATGTCAGCGCGTCGATCCAGATTTGTCCACGAGTAGCGCTCATCATGCGTCTCCTTGCCAAAGTGTCCGCAGAATGACGGGGTCGATCGACGATGGATCGATGCGCGAAAGCCGTTCGAGTTGTTTGTCGACCTGTTCCGTCCGATGACTCTTCGGCACGCCGCGTTTGAACACGTCGAGTACGGCGGTCAGGACCTGATCCGTATCGTCTTCAACGAGTGTATCGACCAGGCCGACCGCTGCGCGTTCCTCGCCGCCGATCATCGACCAGATGAGCTTGCGGTCGCGTGAATCGAGCTCTTCAACGCCCGCTTCCTGTTCGATCACTTCCGGTCCGTTCATGCCGAGCCGCGCCTGGCGCGTCATCACGAGATAGCTGCACAAGGCCGCAGCCAGGGACATTCCGCCGAAGCATCCCACCATCCCGCCGATCACGCCGACCACCGGCACGTATCGGCGTAACGCGATGATTGCGGCCTGGATCTCCGCGATCACGGCCAGCCCGAGATTTGCTTCCTGCAGCCTCACGCCACCCGTTTCAAACAGGATCACTGGACGTATCGTGCGACCTGCTTCGAACTCGCGCAGCGCAAATTCAAGCGATGCCGCGATCTTCGCGCCCGACACTTCCCCAATGCTCCCGCCTTGAAACGCAGGTTCGATCGCCGCGATCACAGCCGGCTCGCCGCCAAGCGTTCCGCGTGCGATCACCGCGCCATCGTCCGATTGGCAGACCACGTTTTGCATGGCGAGCCACGGCGACTCGAGCCGGTCGAAGGGTCCGAGCAACTCGCGGAACGTACCCGGATCGAGCAACGCGCGAGCGCGCTCACGCGCCGTCAATTCAATAAAACTATGCTGCGCGATAAAGCTGTCGTGAGCATTCATGACGCTTCTCCTTCGCTGGCTTCAACCGCCTCGGCGAGCCTTAACATCACGACGCCCGGCGTCGCGCCGAAGTCATTCAACTCGAGTTTTGCGGCGCCGTCGTATCGCGAGAAAAACCGGTCGAGCACGCTTTTCCAGACGGTTTCGTATCCATCGACGCTCGTGCGGATCACCACTTCCGCGTGATCTGTCTCCGATGGCGACAGCAGTATTTCCAGATCTCCCGAGCCCACGACGCCCACATGTGCGCGTTGCGGCACGGGGCGTGTGGCGGGGTATTCGTAGCGCAGGTTTTCCATGGCGGATCTCTCAGCGTCAGCCGACGCAGGGCAGGGTATCGAGGAAGAGCGTCGCGGCGAGCAGGTCCGCTGCGCCTCCGGGCGATGCGTTCAATTCCATTAACTTTCGATCCAGACGCAAGAGGGCGGCAAACCCTTCGGATTGCGATGCGCCGCCTGCTTGCAATACTTCACGCGCGCCGGATTGTGCGGCTTCCAAAGCCACGCGGCCACCGCGATGCAGAAGACAGGTGTCATCGAGCGTGGCGATGATCGCAAGCAACGCGTCAAGGCGCGCCTCGTTTTCGGACGCCCCTCTTGTGCGAGATTCACGCAACGCCGGCAAGCCGACCTCGAGCACATGAGGAAAACCCTCCGCAGCCTGACCACGCGCACCGGCGACGCCGAACTTCTGGACGATGCAAGCGCCGTGTGTTTGTGCCACCGCTTGAGGTGCAAATCGATCCTCGAATCGCGAGATCGCGGCGGCTTGAGAACACACCGTTGTCAAAGCGCCGGACGGACTCATCGCGGCTCCGGCAAGCAGCAAGCCGACAATCCATATTGCACCCCGATGCGCATTGCTGCCGCCGGTCGCACGCATCATCGCAACTTCGCCTTCCCGGCCGATGCGCGCAAGCTGCTCGCGCAAGCGTTGCGAAGGTCGCGCGTTTGATGACGCACGAGCCAGGGCGAGAAATGTCGGCTGCAGTGCGCGTGCGGAACGCAGCATGATATCGAGGTCGAGATCGCGATGCGCACCGCTGCCGCGCCGATCCACCAAGGCAGGTTTCGGCGTGAGGCACGCTTCCTCGATCAAGGCGTTCGTCGCGCAATCGGCGAGCGCCAATGGATCGCAAACAACGTCTTTGAGAACAGCCTGAGCGCAAGGCATGGCGCTTACCAGCCGCGAAATTTTGCGGGCGGTTGATACAAACCGCCGGACCACGCAACCAGGTCATCGATACTGCGCGCCGCAAGCAACGAACGCTTCGCTTCGCCGCGTCGAATGCCCAGGTCTTCCGGATACGCGACCACGCCGCGCCGGCGCAGTTCGGCGGTCTTCGCAGGATCGGCACGCATGCCGATAGGCGTCACGCCCGCGACCGCGCGCAACGCCGCACGACGCTCTTCAACGCCCTCCGCCGCGTGCAGATACGCGATGCCCTCTTCGGTGACGACATGGCTGACGTCGTCGCCGTAGATCATCACCGGGGCGATCGGCATGTTGCTTTGCTTGCCGACGGCAATGGCATCGAGCGCATCGACGATGGTCGGCTCGCCGCCTTTCTTGAACGTCTCGGCGGTTTGCACCACGAGTTTGTGGCCGCGGCTGATGGCGCTATTCGGCCCATCGTTTTTCATCAACGATAACCACGCTTCACTCGAATGGCGGCGTCCGCGCGGATCGTGTCCCATGTTCGGCGCGCCACCAAAACCGGCTAGACGTCCGAGCGTCACCGTGGATGAATTTGCATCGGCGTCCATCTGCAACGTCGAGCCTATGAACAGGTCAACGCCATATTGGCCGGCGAGCTGGCAGAGCACGCGGTTGGAGCGCAGGCTGCCGTCGCGTCCTGTGAAGAACACGTCCGAACGCGCTTCAATATAGTCTTCCATGCCCACTTCGCTGCCGAAGCAATGCACGCTTTCGACCCAGCCGCTTTCTATGGCCGGAATCAGCGTGGGATGCGGATTGAGTGCCCAGTGCGTGCAGATCTTGCCCTTGAGGCCATGCGCCGCGCCATACGTAGGCAAGAGCAGTTCGATGGCGGCGGTATCGAAGCCAATGCCGTGATTGAGCGCCCGCACGCCATAACGCTCGTAGATGCCGCGTATGGTCATCATCGCCATGAGGATCTGCAACTCGCCGATATGACGCGGATCGCGCGTGAACAGCGGCTCGACCGCGAATGGCCGGTCCGCTTGCACGACGACATCGACCCATGAGCCGGGGATATCGACACGCGGGAGTTCGTCGACGATCTCGTTCACCTGCGCCACCACGATGCCATGACGGAACGCCGTCGCTTCAACGATGGTCGGCGTGTCCTCGGTATTCGGGCCCGTGTAGAGATTGCCGTGCCGGTCGGCTTGCACCGCACAGACGAGCGCCACTTGCGGCGTCAGGTCGATGAACATCCGCGCATACAGTTCTATATAGGTATAGATCGCGCCGATCTCGAGCTGCCCGTCTTCGAGCAGTTGCGCCACACGCAGGCTCTGCGGTCCGGCGAACGAGAAGTCCACCTTGCGCGCAATCCCGCGTTCGAACAACGTCAGGTGTTCAGGCCGGCTGATACTCGATATCAGCAGATGCACGTCATGCACGCGCGAGGGATCGAGCTTCGCAAACGCACGCGAGAGAAAATCCGCCTGCTTCTGGTTGTTGCCTTCGAGCGCGACACGATCGCCGGATTGAATCAGCGTTTCCAGCGCATCTACAATGCGTTCGGACTTCAGCACGCCGTTGTCGAGCCAGCCTTCGATTGCTTTCAGTCGCCGCGCCTTTTCCAGCGCCCGCGTGTTCCATTGGCGCGGTGCCGGAGCGGTATCGGTATTGGTATCGGCTTGTGCGGGAGGATTCATGCGATGGCCTCGGTGTCTGTCTCTCGAAGATCGGCGCTTACGCGGACTTCGAAGCGGTGGAAGAGCGGCGGCGTTTCTTCGGTTGCGAGGCTTGTGCCTGCATTTGCGCTTCGTGGAGGAAACGATAAACCAGTTCGCCCGTTGCAAGCAGATGACGCGCGACAAGCGTTTGCGCCGCCTCGGTATCGTGGGCGTGCAGCGCCTGGAGAATGGCTTCATGCTCCGCGTCGGACTGGCCCTTGAACGTCGGCATGCCGAACTTGAGACGCAGATAACGCTCGCCGCGCCTATGCATGGTGCCGATCAGCTCCATCAAATGCGGGCGTTCGGCCGGCGCATACAAGCTCATATGAAACTGTTCGTTGCGCACTACATATAGCGCCGGATCACGCTCGTTCGCAGCAGCTTCAAGCAATTCGCGCGCTTCTGCAAGGGTTGCTTCCGTATGACGTTCAATCGCGATGCCAACGGCCAGGCTCTCCAGCGATGCACGAATCTCGTAGATCTCGCGCGCTTCGTCAGGAGATTGAAGGCTGACCGACGCCCCCCGGTTCTGTTCGATCGTTACCCAGCCTTCGCTGTCCAGTTGCCGGAACGCTTCGCGCACCGGGATGGCGCTCACCGAAAACTGCCTGGCAATGGCGTCCTGCCGCAGAGGTTCGCCCGGCAACAACGTACCTTCGACGATTGCCGAGCGCAACGCGTCCGCAATGTATCGCGATGTGCTTTGGCGCGGCTCGAACTGCGCCTCGCGAAATGCCGGATTCAACTCGTTTTTCATACGCTTTTTTCACCGAAGCTAGGTACAAGTGCGGAGTGGTTATCCGCCTAATTTCAAATATTATATATGAAATTGCACCTTTAAGGCTTTTGAGCAGGACCCGGTGCTTACCCGCAGACGCCCGATCACCCTTGCCGCGCGCGTCGCTTTTAACCAGGAAGACATTCATGCCACGCACGTTGGAACCAACGATAGCCGCCGGCCGGCGCACGCGCACGCCGCTCAACCGGACGCAGATAGTGGGCTTCTGGGGCGCATGGGCGGGCTGGACGCTCGACGGAATGGACTCGTTCATCTATGCGCTGGTGCTGGCGCCGGCGCTTACCGAACTGTTGCCCCGTTCCGGTTATGCGGCCACGCCAGCGAACGTGGGCCTTGCCGGGTCGATCCTGTTTGCGCTCTTTCTGGTTGGATGGGGGCTGTCGTTCATCTGGGGACCGCTCGCCGACCGGTTCGGGCGGACCAAGGTTTTAGCCGCGACCATCTTCACGTTTGCAATTTTCACCGGGCTTGCGGCGACATCGCATACGGTCTGGGAGTTGGGGATTTATCGATTCCTGGCGGGTGTGGGTATTGGCGGGGAGTGGGCGTTGGCCGGTACATATGTGGCCGAGGCGTGGCCCGAAGATCGCCGCAAGATGGGCGCCGGGTATCTGCAGACCGGGTACTACGCTGGATTCTTTATTGCGGCGGCGCTGAACTACACCATCGGGGCGACGTTTGGATGGCGCGCGATGTTCCTGGTCGGTGTGGTGCCGGTAGTTGTGTCGATCGTCGTGTTGCTGCGCGTGAAGGAAACGGACAAGTGGCAGAAGGTTGAAGCAACGGTTATCAAGCAGGCCAGTTCGTTGCGGTCCATTTTCTCCGCGCAGTACAGACAGCGGACGATTGTTGCGACCGTGTTGCTGACGGTCGCGATCATCGGCTTGTGGGCGGGTGCGGTTTATGAACCTTCGGCGGTGATCCAGCTTGCCACGAAGGCCGGCATGACGAAGCCGGAAGCGTCGCGGATGGCATCGATTGCTACGGGCTTGTTGTCTATCGGTACGATTGTCGGGTGTCTTGCGTTGCCGCCGATGGCCGAGAAGATCGGGCGCAGGATGACGCTGGCGGTGTATTTCGTTGGCATGGCTGCGTCGATTGTGCTCGCGTTTGGCTGGGCGTTTTATCTCGAGAACGGGCTCGTGCCGTTTATTGCGTTGCTGGTCGTGCTGGGATTTTTTGGCGGGAACTTTGCGCTCTTCAGTCTTTGGTTGCCGGAGCAGTTTGAGACTCGCGTGCGTGCGACGGCGTTTGCGTTTTGTACATCGATAGGGCGGTTTTTTGGGGCAATCGTGAATTTTGGCATCGGCGCGATGGTGCTGCATATGAAGACTCTCGGCGTGCCGATTGCACTGACTGCCATTGCGTTTGTGGTCGGGTTGGCGGTGATTCCGTTTGCGCCTGAAACGAAGGGGCAGGATTTACCGCACTAGGGCGCTGGCGCTTGGGGGAGTGGTCGGGGTTGATGCTGGGTTGCTGCTCTTCAGGCTCTCGCGCGTTTTGTTCTGGCTGCTCTCTATAACACTATTAGCCACTGTCCGTGGCGGGACTTCATTTCACGGGTTTTTGCGCTGGCGCTCGGGAAAGTGTTCGTTGCGGTCGGGGTTGATGCCGGGTTGCTGCTTTCCAGGCTCTTGCGCGTTTAATGTTGGCCGTTTTCTTTATCACTATTAGCCACTGTCCGTGGCGGGACTTCATTTCTTTTTCCAACGGCGAAAAAGAAACGAAGCAAAGAAAACGCCTCCCAACCGAGGGCAAATAAGTGTCCCGAGCGTGCAGTTTTGAACTGTTTGGTACTTCAGAAGAACGCTCGACGCCATAACCACGAACACTTGAACCCCTCCCCCTCCGTCAACAGATACCCACACGCTTCGCCACTAGTAACTGTGGCAGTCAATACGGAAACCTGACCAACGCATAACAACTGGTTGAGCCGTAACGGCTCTACAGCATGCTGAACTTGCCCGAGATTTCGCCGGTGGTCCTAGGCAAACACGGGGAAAACGGAATCAGAACAGCCAACTCTTACGTTCGGGCGCCAGCGCGCGCAGCGCGGAGGCCTAGTTAACAGATTCCCACACTGGTGGCGAAGCGTGTGGGTTGCCGTTGACGGAGGGGGAGGGTTTCAAGTGTTCTTGATTGCGGCGTCGAGCGTTCTTGTAAAGTACCAAACAGTTGTCACTGCACGCTCGGGACACTTAAGAATTAGCGGTTGAGAGGCGTTTTCTTTGCTTCGTTTCTTTTTCGCCGTTGGAAAAAGAAATGAAGTGCCGCCACGCACAGTGGCTAATAGTGCAAAAGAAGTCAGCTAGAACAGAACGCGCGGTAGCTCAAACAGCAGCAACCCGGCATCAACCCTGACCGCAACGAACACTGTCCCGAGCGCCAGCGCAAAAACCCGTGAAATGAAGTGCCGCCACGCACAGTGGCTAATAGTGATAAAGAGAACAGCCAGAACAGAATGCGCGAAAGCCCAAATAGCAGCAACCCCGACCACAAAAAACCGGCCCCCCAACCTCACCCAAACCTCCGCGCCAGCAAACAAAGAATCTCATACATGAGCGTAGCGGCAACAAGTGCCGTGTTACCGCTCGGGTCGTAGGGTGGCGAAACCTCTACCACATCCCCGCCGATCCAGTTAAGCCCGTCCAGCCCGCGCAGCAGCCCCAACGTTTCCCGCGTCGTCAGACCGCCAATCTCCGGTGTACCCGTCCCTGGCGTATAGACCGGATCAAGACCATCGACATCGAGTGAAAGATACGCCGGACCATCGCCTATCACCTTGCGCGCTTCCCCGATGATCGCATTCACCCCACGTTCGTCGAACTCTTCAATAAACACCACCCGCATCCCGCTTTCCAGCGAATACCGCCAGCCTTCATCGGAATTCTGCGCGCCGCGAATGCCGATCTGGATCGTACGTTTCGGATCCAGCAGGCCCGCTTCGACCGCGCGGCGAAACGGCGCACCGTGCGTGAATTTCGATCCCTTGAAGCTGTCCCACGTGTCGGTATGGGCATCGATATGCACCATGCCGATAGGCGCCTTCGGCGCCATGGCCTGGAAGATCGGATACGTGATCGAGTGATCGCCGCCTGCGCTCAACGCAATCTTGCCAGCGGCGAACACAGGCTCGAAAAAGCGCCGGATGTCTTCATGCGAGCGTTCAAGATGAAACAGATCGGTGAACGGCACATCGCCGATATCGCCAACGCGGCAAACATCGAAGGGATTGAAACGCGATACATGATGGATCGCACGCGTCATGCTCGACATGTTGCGGATCTCGCGCGGACCGAAACGCGCGCCCGGACGGGCTGTGACGCCACCGTCGAACGGAATGCCGGCGAGCACGATATCGAGTTCATCGATATTCGTGCAATACGGCACCCGCATGAACGTTGGAATGCCGCTGAAACGCGGAAGCGCCATCTGGCTTCTATCGGTGCCGGGCATGAATGTCTCGTCAGAAAGTAGGCGGTGTATTGGTCCACAGCACGCGTGTCACCGTCTTGCCCGGATTGCGGTAGCTATGCGGCACGGTGCTGGGAAAGTAGAAGGTGTCACCTGCGTGCAGCACATGACATTCGTCGCCAAGCGTCAGTTCGAACTCGCCCTCGATGACATAACCGAGCTCTTCGCCCGCGTGGCTGATCTGTTCGTCGCTGCTTGCAAGCGGTTCGATCACGTGAATATCGCTTTGCAACAACTGTCCGGCAGCGGGCACGATCACGCGTTCAAGCATGATCGAAAGCCGCTTGCCCGCTGACGGAAACTCGGTCGTCGGCCGCTCGTTCGCGCGCTGTACGGGCGACGTGTTGATGTCGGGCCCCGATACAAGCGCGCCCACATTGGTCGACAAGGCCAGCGCAATCTTGTGCAGCGTCGCGAGCGATGGCTGCGCGTGGCCGCCTTCCAGTTTGGACAACATGCTTTCCGAGCAGCCGGCCTGCTCCGCGAGCGCTTTCAGGGTCAGTTGCTTGACCATCCGTGCGTGTTTGAGACGCACGCCGAGTGCCGCGGCCGGATCGGGCTGAACCTCGACAGGCTTGCTTGCGCGCGGGTGTGCGCTGGCCGATTTTCGTGCTGCGGGGATTTTTGTGGCCATCGGGAAGGCTCTTCTAAAAGTTTGAGGGTCTACGTCAGCACCGTGAATTCGACTTCCAGCGGATTGAGCGCGTTGATGGGAATAATATCCTGCGGACACGCCGACATCACCACGACGCAATCCATCACTGCCTTGATGTCCACATGGTCGCCTGCCTTCGATACCGGCGCCAGCCACTCAATGGAATAGTCCGGCTTGATCGGAATGTTCATCCACAGGTTGAACGGTTGCGGTACTTCTCGCGCGCGCAGCCCGATGGCCTTCAACGCCATGCGCATGTTGTCGGCGCAGTTGTCGTGATAGCCATGCACGCCGAGATTCTTGTATCGATACAAATCGCAGGCCGCCATCAGCGTGTCGTGAACACCGGGCGATGTATCGGCGACGAGCTCTGCAATCGGCCGGCGATGGTTGGTCATCAGCGGATCGCCGGCTTGCGGAATGACTTTATCAAGCGATGCGCGCGCGTGTTCGAACGAAAGGAATTCGTCGAGATGATTCGCGTTGAAGATCCACGTATCACAGACCTGCGTGCCGTGCGTGTTGGTGATGCGAATCGTCTGACCCGCCTTCACGCGAACCGCGCGGCCATTGCGCGCCGGTACGGTATAGGTCTTGCCGATCTCCGGCGTGCCATCGGCGGAAATGGGTTCGCGCAGCGTGGCGTTCTCGCCTAGTTCGTGGCTGTTGTCGTGATGATGTTCAACGTGCGGCGTGCTCATGGTGACTCCTTAAGTCGTAACAGTTTCAGGGTGCTTCGTTGCAGAGCTGGACCAGGCAGTGCGCGAGCGCGCGCGTGCCCAGAACGAGGTGATCGTCGTCGGTGGCTTCGAGCGGGTTATGGCTGATGCCGCCGCGACTTGGAACGAAGAGCATCGCGGTCGGGCAATGCTTCGCCAGATACATGGCGTCGTGGAACGCGCCGGATGTGATGTTCATCGGCGGTGATGAGAGTGCGTTGCATGCCTCTGCGACGCGACGGATGACCGAGGGCGCAAACACGACCGGTGGATGCGTGAACAACGCTTCGCGCGTAGCGCCATGACGTTCGATGCAGGCGCTCAGCCGGGTATCGAACGCATCGAGCACGGACGCGTCCGGATGACGGAAGTCCACCGTGAACGTGACGTCCGATGCAATCGTGTTGATGGAGTTGGGCAACACGGTCCATCGGCCGAAAGTGATGCGGGTATCGACGCCGCCGAGCTGGTGTGCAAGCGCCATGAAAACGTGCGATAACTCTCGGCCCGGAAACGACAAAACCGGCCGGAGCCGGGTTTGTCGTTGAAGCGTGGTGGAGAGGAGGAGGA
>NZ_JBSIPA010000011.1:0-40560 GCF_053574605.1 Caballeronia sp. M23-90
TTCAGACGTGTGCACATGCGATCAGCGCAGCACGAACCCGCAGAGTATGCGCTAGCCATGCGCAGCCATTCCGATGGAGCGAAAGCCGCATGAGCCGCGTATCGAGGGTCCGGCATTCACAGCGACAACACGGAGACGCCGAGGCTTCCGGCGTGCAGCCTACGAAGGTTCACGTGCATCTTTTCTATGGCTCCGATCCGCGGTTTTATCGGAAGGGCGAGAACATTGGTTGTCTTTATGGATATCACCATGCCGAGTCGGCGGGGATGACGCTGACGTATTCGCGCGACAAACCTGAGAACAAGATCGTGCGTCTCGCTCGCCGCGGATTGAAAGCCGTGCTCGGCTTCGATTTCATTCATACATGGCGCAATCGCGACGAGATCCTGAATTCGGACGTGGTGTGGACGCATACGGAGCACGAGCATTTATCGGCGGCGTTGTTGCTTTTGTTGAAGGGACGCGCCTGCGGCAATCCAATGTTGCTCGCGCAAAGCGTCTGGCTCTTCGATAAATGGGCGAGCTACGGTGCGATAAGGAAACTCTTCTATAAGAAGCTGCTCGCACGCGCCGATGTGCTGACCACCCACGCGACCGAGAATGCGCAGATGGCGCGCGACTACCTGAAGCGCGAGGTGCAGCAGGTTTTCTACGGCATCAATCCGCGCGACTTCCCGTTGCAGGAAACAGCGGCGTGGCAACCGAATACGCCCGTTCGAATTGGCGCGATTGGCAATGATCGTGATCGCGATTGGGAATCGCTGGTCAAGGCATTTCGGCAGAATCCTGCATGTGAAGTGCGGATTGCGACGCGTCGCCGGGTATCGAAGGAACTGCATGCCGGCAACGTGATGATCGCGCCGGCCATCGGCCTCAAGGCGGCGCGCGAACTCTACGATTGGGCCGATGTGATCGTCGTGCCGTTGCGCCATAACACGCATGTTTCAGGCATCACGGTCGTGCTGGAAGCCGTTGCGCTGGGCAAGCCCGTGATTGTTTCCGACGTCGGTTCGTTGCGCGATTACTTTGGACCCGAGCATGTGTTTTATGTGCCGCCGCACGACGTGCAGGCGTTGCAGCGCACGCTCGAGACAATCGTCGCCAATCCGGAACTCGCGCTGCAGCGCGCGCAGGCCGCGAGCCGTCACTTTGCGGCGCGTGATTACACGACCCATCAGTTCGCGATGCAGCACGTCCGCATCACGCAGGAGTTCATGCGTAATGCGCGTCCCGTCGAAACGCCGGCGCATGCCGATCTTCACGGCATCGCATCATCACGCAGGGCGCACTGACGATGAGCACGCCAGCCGCTCCGCGCACGCCCAAATTCATTGCCGATCTGATCGAGAACGGCGGTAAGCCCGCGCGCGCAGGGTTCCTCGGACTGTTCCGCGATGAACCCAAACACTGGGTGCCGCAGACCGGCTTCTGGGCGTTCACGCTGCTGCTCATCCTCGCGCATCAGGGCACGGTGCTGACGCTGGCTTTTCCGTTTTTATCGACAGCTGTCGGCTTGTGGCTTTATTTCAAGAGCCCCGCCCGATACATCGGCTTTGTCTGGTGGCAATGGTTCCTGAGCCCGGAAGTCCGGCGCCTTGCCGACTACGCAAAGGGCGGCTTCACGCCGACGAGCCTGATCCAGATCGCGCCGGTTGTCGTCACGATGATATGCGCGCTGACCGTTGTGCGGCATTACCGCGTGCTTGCCGAAAGACGCGGCGTGCCGGTCCTGCTGATCTTCCTCGGGCTCGCTTATGCGTATCTGATCGGCGTGATGTCAAACGGCCCCATGGCGGCCACCTACGATCTCGCTGCGTGGCTTTATCCGGTGCTTATCGGATTCCACATCATGGTCCATGCACGCGAATATCCAAAGTATCGCCAGGCGATTCTCGATACGTTCATCTGGGGCATGCTGTTCATGGGCGGTTACGGGCTCGTGCAGTTCTTCATCATGCCCGCATGGGACGCAATGTGGATGATCGGATCGCAAATGGCGTCGCAGGGCGACCCCGTTCGCCTTGGCGTGCGTGTGTTCAGCACCATGAATTCATCCGGCCCGTTCGCCCTCGCGATGATGGCCGCGCTCACTTTCACCATGGCCGGCACCCAGAGCGTGCGATGGCTTGCCGGTGGTCTCGGCTTTATCTCGTTCGGACTTTGCATGGTGCGCTCGACGTGGGGCGGCTGGGTCATCGCGATGGTCCTGCAAATCATCAAGGCGAGCAACAAGGTACGCGTGCGGATTCTGATTGGCGGAGTGGTGCTGGTCGCGCTCTCGGTGCCGTTGCTGACCTTCGGTCCTATCGCCGACAAGATGGCGACGCGCCTGCAATCCATCACCAATCTCAGCGATGACAACAGCTACGCCGCGCGCAACGAGTTCTATGCATCGTTTGCGAAAACAGCCTTTACGGATGTGTCGGGCGAAGGTTTTGGGGCGACCGGTTCTTCGACCAAGCTTTCGTCATCGAACGGTGATCTGGGAAAATACGGCAGCTTCGACAGCGGCGTGATGAACGTGCCGTTCGTGCTCGGCTGGCCAGGTTCACTGATGTACCTCGCCGGACTCGGCCTGCTGTTGATGCGCGCATTCCGTGCGTCGTTTTCCCTGCGCGATGACAAGTACGCGCAAGCCTCATTGAGCGTGGCGTTTGCGATTGTCGGCATGCTGGTCTTCACCAACACCTTCACATCGATTGGCGGAATGATCCTTTACATGGGCCTGTGCTCGGTCCTGGCCGCTCGCCATCACATGCGGCTCGAAAAGAAGCGGGCACGCGCGGTCTTCGAACAATCCATTCCACAAAAGGCAATCCGATGAAAATCGCCATCGTCACCCATGTCGTGCGTCATAACGACGGGCAAGGCCGCGTGAACTACGAGATCGCACGCGCCGCGCTGGCGGAGGGCCACCAGGTCACGTTGCTTGCGTCGCATGTGGCGCCCGAACTGGCATCGGAAACGCGTTTGCGATGGGTCGCGATCAAGGTCGGGCGCTTCTGGCCGACCAAGCTTTTCAAGCAGCAGGTCTTCGCGCTGAAGACCGCGCTGTGGCTGAAGAAACACAAAAAGGACTATGACGTGCTGCATGTGAACGGATTCATATCGTGGACCAAAGCCGATGTGAACACCGCCCATTTCGTGCATGGTGGATGGCTGCGGAGTCCTTACTATCCGTTCAAGCTCACGGGCGGTTTGTGGTCTGCGTATCAAGTCATCTACAGCCACGTCAACGCAAAGCTGGAACACTGGGCGTACCAGCGCTCGAAGATCATCGCGGCAGTGTCAGAGAAGGTCGCCGTGGAGATTCGCGCAAACGGTACGGAGAGCGAGCGCATCGAGGTCGTCTACAACGGCGTGGATACGACCGCTTTCACGGCGGCACGTCGCACGGGCAGCGATAGGGCGCAGTTCCAGCTTCCCGACGATGCCTGCCTGCTGTTGTTCGTGGGCGACCTGCGCACGCCGCGCAAGAATCTCGACACCGTCCTGAAGGCGCTACTGGAGCTACCGTCGAGCGTACATCTGGCGGTCGCCGGTTACATCCCGGGCAGCCCTTACCCCGATGAAGCGAAGGCGCTCGGCATCAGCGATCGCGTGCATTTTCTCGGGCTCGTGAAGAACATGCCGACGCTCATGCATTCCGTCGATGCATTCGTTTTCCCTTCGCGATACGAAGCCATGAGCTTGTCCCTGCTCGAGGCGCTCGCGGCCGGCTTGCCGGTCATCACGGCGAAGACGGCGGGCGGGGCGGAGATCATCGGCACGGATTGCGGCATCGTGCTCGACGATCCCGACGATGCCACCGCGCTCGCGGGAGCTGTCTTGAAGCTCGCGGATGCACCTGAGCTACGCCGTGAAATGGGCGTGGCCGCGCGCCTGCTTGCGGATCAGTTCGGATGGGCGCGGATGGCGCGGCGCTATCTGGATCTGTATCGCGGGTTTGCGAATCAGAAGGGTGCAGTGGCTTCATCGAACGATACAAGCGATGCGCAAAAGGCCGAAAGCGTGGCCGCCATATAAGTAGTTTATTTCCAACGATATTGAAGCGGGGTCAGGGATATGAGCACACAAGCCATCAAGTCGCTGCAGATCGGGATGCACTGGTTCCCTGAGCGCGCGGGCGGTCTCGACCGCATGTATCACACGCTGGTTGGCGCGCTGCCGCGCGCGGGCGTCACGGTGCGTGGGGTGGTTGCGGGATCGGCGCGAGTCGCATCCGATACAGAAGGCGCCATTCACGGTTTTGGTCCTGCCGCGCAATCGCTGCCGCACGCGGGCGTCACGGTGCGTGGGGTGGTTGCGGGATCGGCGCGAGTCGCATCCGATACAGAAGGCGCCATTCACGGTTTTGGTCCTGCCGCGCAATCGTTGCCGCGCCGGCTGATGGCGGCGCGCCGTGCGTTGCGTGCCTCGCTGAGCCGCGAAACGCCCGACGTCGTCTCGTCGCATTTTGCGCTTTATACGTTCCCCGGACTCGATGTCACGCGTGGCATTCCGCAGGTCTCGCATTTCCAGGGGCCTTGGGCCGACGAAAGTCATGTCGAAGGCGCGGACACCATTGGGCAACGTACCAAGCGGATGCTCGAGCAACGTGTGTATGCGCGTTCGACGCGGCTGATTGTTTTATCGGAGGCATTCGGCGAGATCTTGCAGTCGCGATATTCCATTCCTGCAGACCGGATTCGCGTGGTGCCGGGATGTGTAGATGTTTCGCAGTTCAACGTGCCGTTGAGCCGTGCCGATGCGCGCCGGCGTTTGCAGCTTCCGCAGGATCGTCCGGTCGTGCTTGCAGTGCGGCGACTCGTGCGGCGCATGGGACTGGAAGATCTTATTGAAGCGATGAAGCGCGTGAAGGCGAAGCAGCCCGATGTGTTGTTGCTGATCGCGGGGAAGGGGCGGCTGGCTGAAGAGCTGCAGGCGCGCATTACCGAAGCCGGTCTCGACGATAACGTGCGTCTTCTCGGGTTTGTGCCTGATCGGCATTTGGCGGCGCTTTATCGGGCGGCTGATGTGAGTATCGTGCCGACGGTTGCGCTCGAGGGGTTCGGGTTGATTACGGTGGAGTCGCTGGCGTCAGGCACGCCGGTGCTGGTTACGCCGGTTGGCGGGTTGCCGGAGGCGGTTGCGCCTTTGTCAGGGAATCTTGTTTTGCCTTCTACTGGGGTTGATGCGATCGCCGAGGGGTTGATCGGTGCGCTCGACGGGTCGCTTGTTTTGCCAAGCGAGCAAGCATGTCGGGATTATGCCAAGGCTAACTTCGATACGCCGGTGATCGCTCGCCGCGTGGCTTCGGTTTATGGCGAGGCTATTGAGGTGGGGGTTTTGCATTGAGTTGGTTTTGTGTAGCGGTTGGGGGTTGATACCGGGTTGCTGCTCTTTAAGTCTTCGCGCGTTCCGTCTTGGCTGATTTTTTTAGCACTATTAGCCACTGTCCGTGCCGCCACGCACAGTGGCTAATAGTGCTAAAAAAATCAGATAAAAACGAACGCGCGTTAGCCTAAAGAGTAGCAACCCGGCATCACCCTCGACCGCCAACCCTGACCCACCCCCATCCCACCCCCGCCCCGCCCATCCAACGCCCATCCAACGCCCCATTCCCATTTCCATCGTAATATTCATCTTTCAGGGCCCGCGCGCCCAGCGCCTCCCCGTATAACCTCTAGCCTGGAACCCCCATCCATGGACCGTTTCCTAGCGATGAAAGTCTTCGTCCGTGTCGTCGAGAGCGGCAGCTTCTCGAAGGCCGCCGATGCCTTGCGCCTTCCCGCCGCCAGCGTCTCACGCACCGTGCAAGCCCTCGAAGCTCACCTCGGCGCGCGCCTGCTCAACCGCACCACGCGCAGCATCAGCATCACCGAAGACGGCGAAATCTATTACGAGCGCTGCGTGCGCGTCCTCGGCGAAGTCGATGACATGGAATCCGTGCTCTCACGCTCGAAACTCAGCCCGAAAGGCACCGTGCGCGTCAGCCTGCCAGCTCTCATGGCGAAAAGCACGATCATCGGCGCGCTGCCGGAATTTTTCGCGGCCTACCCGGATATCCGGGTAGAAATGAGTCTCACCGATAAACAAGTCGACATCATCGAAGCCGGTGTCGATTGCGTGATCCGCGTAGGCGCTGTCGGCGATATTGGCCTGGTCGCGAAGACCATCGGACGATATTCGCAAATCACGGTCGCGGCGCCATCGTATATCGAGAAATACGGCGAACCGAAGACGCTCGAGGATCTCGAGAATCATTATTGTGTGGACTATCTGGTAAGCAAGACGGGACGCGTCAGGCCATGGGAATTCGTCGTGGACGGGGAAACGCGCACCGTTCCACTCAAGGCGATGCTCGCCGTGAACGACGCCGAATCGTACGTGGAATGTGGCTTGAAAGGACTCGGACTGATCCAGGCGTCGGGCTACACGCTGACATCGTATGTGGAAAGCGGGGAGCTGCGCGAGGTGCTGCAGGCGTATCCATCGTACCCGCGGATCGTGTCCATTCTTTACGCGGCCAACCGGCATCAGCCGCGTCGCGTGAAAGTGTTTATTGAATGGATAGCAGAAGTGTATAGGCGCCAATCATCGCTGCAAGTGCCTGCGGACGATCCGCTTGCCGGCCAGACGCGGCTTGCAGACCACTCGCTGCCTAACGGGCAAGTCAGGAACGGGCACGTTACGTCTTGACGGTCGCCGCGCTTTCAACTTTTGCACGCGCGTGGTTATACATCCACTCGAGTGTGTCGTAGATCGGCGTAACCGGCACGCGGCCAATCGCACGACGCAACTTGACGTTCGAACCAACGAGCTTCGCAATCTCATTGCGGCGCATGAAGCGAGGGTCGACGAACACCTCGATCTCGTACCCCGCGATACGGCGCATCATGCCGAGGATTTCGCCAAGCGAATGGCCGATACCGGAACACGTGTTGAACGCTTCGCCCACGGGCGCTTTTTCGATCAATTGCGTGTAGACCTCGACGACATCGCGGACATCGGAAAAATCACGGCTCACCGCGAGGTTACCCAGCGACATTTTTTGTTCGTGGCGCGCGTGGTGATTGACGATCTTGGGCAACAGGAAATCTTCGCCCTGGCCAACTCCCGTGTAGTTGAACGGCCGCGTAAAGAAAATAGGCAGGCGGTCGAGCCATAAACGCGCCATGTTCTCCATGGCGAGCTTGCTGACTGCGTAGTCGTTGCCGGGATTGAGCGGCACGTTCTCGTCGATGACTTCCACGTTCGCGTTGCCATACACATTCGATGTGCTCGCCATCAGCACCGCACGGGGCTTTTTATCGAGGAGCGCAAGGGCATCGAGCAGATTGCGCGAACCCATGATGTTGACGAGATAACTTTGTGTCGGCGGATTGCCGGTAACGTGCGCAAGACCGGCCAGATGCACGACGACGTCCGGGTTCGCGTCGGACACGCAAGCGCGCACGGCGTCGAGATCCAGGAGATCGACCGGCACGCCGGTCGTCCCCGGTACATCGGCCTCCGATGCCGGCGAGGTCGTGCCCCACACGTCGTAGCCTTCGTCCAGCAGACGCTCAGCCATGTGGCGTCCGGTGAATCCCGAAAGACCCGTGATGAGAGCGCGGCGACGCTTCTTGCCGCCATCAGGATGTTTTGTGTCGTTCATTGCGCTTGGTATGTGCGGCGATCATGTCGCGGGTGGATTGCAGCGCCTTCTGTTTGCGCCATTCCGACATGGCGACCCTTGAGCAAGTTATTGGTAAGCAAGCTTCGTGCTGCGCGCCAACGAGGTGCCGGGGCCATTTTTCGCATCGATTCAGCCGAGAATTTTAACATGCGGGTCATTACGCAAGGGGACAGAACAAACCGGATCATTTGCTGCAGCGGCAGTGGGGCTCGCGCCGGGAAACGGCTGGAAAAATCGTTGAAATCGGGTTGAGCGGTTTTGGAATGTGAAGCTCCCGCGCGTGATCCCCACCGTTTCGATGCGGGCCGCACAGATAAATCGCCCAAAATCGTCGTTAATTCTATGGCGAAACAATTATGAAAATATTTGGTGGCCCCTTGCTTGTCATGGCATCCAACGGCGCTTTGTAAGCCGCCTGAGTCAAGCGCGCTATTACTTTTCGAAACAATTTTTTTGAACAAAATAAGTCGGACCGGAATTCCGATCCACCCGTGCTCATTTCACCTTCCATTTATTTCAGATTTTTTTGCAATATTTGAACGGTAGGCTTGATTAACCCGAGTAACGGCCGTGACGCCTCTACTGCTCCATTGGCCGATCGAGCAGAGCCGGCCGCTCTCAGATGGAGAAAACCTCTTGCTTCGCACTTTGCATCGTTTTTCAGTTGTGGTTTCGCGGTTCGTAGTAGTGGGTGCGCTTGGCGTGGCGGCAGCGGCTCCGGCATATCCGGCGTACGTGGCGCCGGCGACGGTGCTGCAGGCGCGCACATCCTGGATTGGCAACACGTTCGGTTTCGGCGATGGCGCATGGACGCAGATCAACATCACCGCGATCGCCGTGGCCCCGGACGGCCGCGTGTTCACCAACTCGCCGTGGGACGAGAGCGGCGCCGAGGTCAGTGTCTACAAGAACGGCAAGGTGCTCGGCAGAGCCGATGGCACACACGGCTGGGGTCATTACGGCGGCAACGCAATAGCGATCAACAAGCGCTACGTATTTGTGGCGGTCGCCGTGGGCAATGAACGCGGCGGTCTGTCGAAGCCGGGTGTATGGCCGCCGAAGGGCAAGCAGTGGTTCGGCGTGTCGCGCCGTGAACTTGCCGATATGAAGCGGCCCGCCACATTCCAGGCGAGCCTCGCCGCCGATAAAGCCGACGGGCACGCCCAGCTTGCGGCCGCGTTCCTGATGGTCAACGAGGCGCCGGATGAGAAGCGGGGCGCACCGAAGGTCGAGTTCAGGCAGGACGTGGGCGGGTTGGCGGCGACCGATGCGTTGTTGTATGTCGCGAACACATCGGCCAATCGCATCGAAGTGTACGACGCCGAAACGATGCAGCAAAAGAGCAACTGGAGCGCGCCGCAACCGGGGCGTCTCGCGCTCGCGAAGGACGGCACGCTTTGGGCGCTGACCAACACGCAAGGTGCAAAGGCGCGGCTTGCGCATTACACGCCGGCGGGTGCGGTGATCGACGATGCGCCGGCGTTCGCGGCCGGCACGGATGCAGTAGATGTTGCTGTCGATACGCAAGGGCGTTTGCTGGTCGCAGACAACGGCCCACGTCAACAGGTGTTGATTTTGACGCGCGATGGCGGGGCGAACAAGTATCGCGAGACGGGCGCGCTGGGTGAGCGAGGCGGAATTTTCTCTGGCGTCGCGGGCAAGCCTGGCCCGCAGCGTTTCAATGGACTGACGGGCGTCGGCGCCGACGCGGCGGGCAACATCTATGTATCGACGAACGGCATTGGCGTGCGCCAAGGGTCGACGGGCGCGGGGCTTGGCGCCACGCTCGAAAGCTACGCGCCAGATGGCAAGCAGTTGTGGGAAGTGCAGGGCTTGTTGTTCGTGGACGGCGCGTGGATGGATCCGTCGCGGCCGAACAGCGTGTACACCGGCAACAAGCGTTTTGAACTGGATTTATCGAAACCGGTGGGACAGGAATGGAAGTACGCGGGGTTTCTATCGGGGCGTTTCAAGTATCCCGAGGACCCGAGTTTCAGCGTGGATGACTGGCCGGGCCAGCCGATCGCCCGCAAGCTCGACGGCCGGACGTTCCTGTATCTGACCGACATGTATTCGGATCACCTGAAGATTTATCGGTTCGATGCAAAGCGCGATGGTGAACTGGCCATTCCTTCGGGGTATTTCGCTGGTCGCGAACGCGGCGCCGCGAACATCCCGAATCATCCGGCTGGCGGTGACTGGATCTGGCGCGATGACAACGGCAACGGCCGCTTCGAGCCGAACGAGTTCGAGTCGAACAGCGCGATGCTGCCCAATCCGGGCGGTTGGGGATGGTGGGTCGACACCAAGGGTGACATCTGGCACACGAGCGATTCGAGCGGCATCAATCGCTTCAGGTATGGCGGCGTGGACAAGGTAGGCAATCCGCTTTACACGTACAACAACGCGCAAAACTATCCGATGCCTGCGCCGTTCAATGTAGTGAAGCGCGCCATATACGAGGCCGATACCGACACGATGTACCTGACGGGATACACCGCCGACGAGCCGTTTGATCGTGGGTACTGGAAGGAAGTGGGTCGACGCCTGGTGCGCTATGACCGTTGGTCTTCGGACACGCCAAAGCAGCGTTATTCGATTGCGTTGCCGTGGGATACGAAGAGCAAGCCGCTTGCGACCACGATCGGGCTGACGGTGGAGGGCAAGTATCTCTTTTCGATAGAGCCGGTCGGGATGGTTCATGTGTATGAGAAGGATACGGGGCTTGAAGTTGGGGTGATCAAGCCGGGGCCGGAAGTGGGGGGGGCGTCGGGGTGGGTTGATGTGCCGAATGGGATTAGTGCTAGCCGGCAGGCTAATGGTGAGTATTTGATTTTTGTAGAAGAGGATGCGCGGGGGAAGGTGATGATGTACAGGTGGAGACCGTAAGGGTCTCTGGGGGGTTGGATGTGTGGGGTGGGGTTTTGTGCCGGGTTGCTGCTTTCTGAGTCTGCGCGCGTTCATTGTTAGTCGTTCTCTTTAGCACTATTAGCCACTGTGCGTGGCGGCACTTCATTTCTTTTTCCAACGGCGAAAAAGAAACGAAGCAAAGAAAACGCCTCTCAACCGCTAATTCTTAAGTGTCCCGAGCGTGCAGTGACAACTGTTTGGTACGTCAGAAGAACGGTTACCGCTATAACCACGAACAGTTGAAACCCTTCCCCTCCGAACACGGATACCCACACGCTTCGCCACCAGTAATTGTGGCAGTCAATACGGAAACCTGCGCAACGCATAACAACGGTCTAGCGCATAACGAGCCCACAGCATCTTGAACTTGCCCAAGACCTCCTCACCGGGAAGCGGCCAAGCACGGAACACCATGGAACCGGTGCAGCCGACCCTTCGTTTTGGGCGCTGGCGCGCGTAAGCCTGATTAGTGGATTCCCACACTGGTGGCGAAGCGTGTGGGTTGCCGTTTACGGAGGGGGAGGGTTTCAAGTGTTCTGAAGTCCGGCGTCGAGCGTGCTTCTGAAGTACCAAACCGATAAACGTGCACGCTCGGGACACTTAAGAATTAGCGGTTGAGAGGCGTTTTCTTTGCTTCATTTCTTTTTCGCCGTTGGAAAAAGAAATGAAGTGCCGCCACGCACAGTGGCTAACGGCGATAAAGAGGATAACTAACAAGTAACGTGCGAAGACATTAAGAGCAACAACCCGGCATTAAGCCCGCCCCACAACACCTGAAAACCTCCTAAAACCAACTGCCAACGACCCGCCCCCGATGGAAAAATCGTTAATCAAAAACATGGCGATCAACTTCTCGGGACTGGTGCTGCCCACCTTCGTCTCCCTGATCACCGTACCTGCCTACATCCATCTCGTAGGTGTCGAACGCTATGGCGTCATCAGCCTCGTCTGGACGCTTATCGGCTACTTCGGCATTCTCGATCTCGGCATGGGCATGGCCGCGCAGCATCAAATTTCGAAGGCGCACGCAGCAAACGACCCCGAAGCCCGCTCGCGCGTTTTCTGGAGCGCCATCTGGCTCAACCTGGGCACGGGAATCATCGGCGGAGCGCTGATCTACTTCGGCGCCTTCGCCTACACGGCCTACGTGGCACACACATCCCCGGACATGCAGCGCGAGGTCTATCACGCGCTTCCGTGGCTCGCGCTCGCCATCCCCATCGCAAACGTTTCATGGGTATGCGCGGGCGCCATCAACGGCGTCGAACGCTTCGGTATCTACAACACGAACCAGACAATCGGCACGTTCCTCTTCCAGTTGTTGCCGCTCGCGGCTGCATGGAAGATCGCGCCGAACCTGCAGACGGTGCTTGCCGCCGCCGTGGTCGCGCGTGTTATCGCGGTCGTGCTGCTTGCGCGCGCGAGCATCAAGGTGCTCGACATCAAACGCATCGAATGGCCACAACTTGGCGTGGCCGGCGGTTTGTTCAAGTTCGGCGGATGGATGCTGGTTGCAACCATCTCCAGCATGATCACCGATTCGCTCGATCGCATCCTTCTCGGCGCAAATCTCGGCGCGCGGTTCGTCACCTACTACACGGTGCCGCAGAACCTCGTCACGCGTTTGAACATGTTGCCGAATTCGCTGGTGCGCACGTTGTTTCCGCGGCTGTCGGCAATCAAGCGCGATCACGCCGATGCAATGGTCCGCCAGTCGCTCGAGTTCCTGAACGGAGTGTTCACACCGATCGCGTTGTTCGTGATGCTCGTGCTCGCACCGTTTCTGCATCTGTGGGTCGGGCAGGAAATCGCCATCGCGAGCGCACCCGTTGGCCGGATCCTGATCATCGGCGTGTGGCTTGTCGGGCAGGCAAGCGTCACGCGCATCATGATCCAGTCGCAGATCAATCCCGCTACAGCCGCGCGCATCGGCCTCGTGCAACTGCCGTTCTTCGTGACGGCGCTGTGGTTCGGTATTGCGCACTTCGGTCCCATCGGCGCGGCGAGCGTGGTCGTCGCGCGTTCACTCGTCGACTACGGTCTGCTGCTGTGGATCTCACGCGTCAACGCCCGGCCAATCGCCGCCGACATGCTCCTGCACCTCGCGTTTCTTGTCGCGGGACTCGGTGTCGCTTACCTCATCGATCCAATTGAATACCCGTTGCAGTCGATTGCCGCGGCGTTCGTTATTGCAGGCCTCAATGCCGGCTGTTCCCTGTTGACGCGACCCGCGCTGCGCTCCATGGCGCGCAGCTTTGTTCGCGAGTTGAGTACGCGTCTGAAACGACGCGTGAAATCCACGGTTTGAGGTGAGGAGTGGCGCATGAGACATGATCTCGATGAAGTGCTCATCGACCCGGTTCAGGATCACGCTGACCGCACTGATGTGAATCCGCCTTCCGTGATGGATGCGCCGCCAAAGCATCGCGCACGGGTTGCAAAGCGGATACCGCGCGTAGCGATCGTGCACGACTGGCTCGTCGCGTTTGCAGGCGCCGAGAAGGTGCTGGAACAGATCCTTATCTGCTTTCCGGAAGCCGATCTGTTCAGCGTGGTCGACTTCATGGAGGAGCGCGCGTGGATGCGCGGCAAGAAGGTCACCACGTCGTTCATCCAGAAGCTGCCGCAGGCGAAGAAGCGGTATCGATCGTACTTGCCGTTGATGCCGCTTGCCATCGAGCAACTCGATGTCTCCGGTTACGACCTCGTGATCTCGAGCAGCCATGCGGTCGCGAAGGGCATCCTCACCGGTCCGGATCAGATCCACGTGAGCTACGTGCATTCGCCCATCCGCTATGCGTGGGACCTGCAGCATCAGTACCTGCAGCAATCCAACCTCACGGTCGGCATCAAGTCGGGACTCGCGCGCCTCGTGTTGCACTACATGCGCAACTGGGATATCCGGACGTCGAACTCGGTGGATCATTTCATCGCGAATTCGGAGTTCATTTCGCGTCGGATCAACAAGGTGTATCACCGCGATTCGCATGTGATCTTTCCGCCGGTAGATGTCGATGCATTCCAGCTTTGCGAGGTGAAAGAGGACTTCTATCTGACCGCGTCGCGCATGGTGCCGTACAAGAAGATCGACTTGATCGTCGAGGCGTTTGCAAAGATGCCCGAGCGCAAGCTGGTGGTGATCGGCGATGGTCCCGACATGCGCAAGATTCAAGCGAAGGCGACCGCGAACATCGAGATCATGGGATATCAGCCGTTCGCGGTCTTGCAGGACAAGATGCGTCGCGCGAAGGCGTTCGTGTTTGCGGCCGAAGAAGACTTCGGCATCTCGGTGGTCGAGGCGCAGGCGTGCGGAACGCCCGTGATTGCTTACGGGAAGGGCGGTGCGCTGGAAACCGTGCTCGACAGTTCGAACGCATGTCCGACGGGCCTCTTCTTCGATGAACAAACGACCGAATCGATCATCGATGCCGTCGATGGCTTCGAGCTCGGCGCGGTGAAGATCGAACCCGCGGATTGCCGCGCGAATGCCGAGCGTTTTTCGGTGAGGCATTTCCGCGATAACCTGCGCGCCTACGTGCAAAGCGTCGCGCCGCAGTTCACGCTGCCACCGCCGGCGTTGCCGCCGGTTCCCCTCGTGCGCAAGGTCAAGACGACAACGCCGAAGCAGGACGAAGAAAACGAAGCCGCCGATGGCATGCGGGTGCTCGCAGTCGATCAAAGCGGCGTGCTCGGCGGCGCGGAATTATCGCTGCTCGAGGTCATGAAGAACATGCGCGGCAACAACGAGACAGTTCTCTTCGATGACGGTCCGTTTCGCATTGCATTGGAAGCGGTCGGCATCAAGGTCGACGTGCTCGATGGCGCCGCGCTCGGCGGCGTGAGCAAGGACAGCGGCATGAAACGGCCGAGTGCCGGCATGATCGGCGGCGTGATGGGACTCGTGCGCGGCACGCTGGAAAAATCCCGCAACTCCGACGTGATCTATGTGAACACTCAGCGCGCGATGGTCGTTGGCGCAATCGCGGGCCTGATCTCACGGCGGCCGGTCGTGTGGCATCTTCGCGATATCGTCAGCCCCGAGCATTTCGGCAAGACGCAGCTCACCATCATCAAGTGGTGCACGAAGCTGATGCTGGAACGTGTGATCGCCAATTCGACTGCGTCGGCGGTCGCGCTTACCGCGTTGACGCGGATGAAAGAAGAGCGTCTGGATGTGGTGTTCAACGGCATTTCAGCCGAGCCGTTCACGGAACTCGAAGCGGTCGCGCAACATGAATTGCGCTCGCGTTTTGGTTTGCCGCAGGATGCGTTTCTGGTCGGATCGTTCAGCCGGCTCGCGCGCTGGAAAGGGCAGCACGTGTTGCTCGAGGCGCTGCTGGAGGCGCCCGACATGCACGCCGTGCTGGTAGGCGCCGCCCTCTTTGGCGAGGATGCTTACGAGGCGGAATTGCGGGCTTATGTGCTTGAGCACGGGATTGGGGATCGCGTGCATTTTCTGGGGTTCCAGCATGACATTGCGGCGTGCATGAAAGCAGTCGATGTCATCGCGCATACGTCGATCAGTCCGGAGCCGTTCGGTCGCGTGATCATCGAAGGCATGCTGGCGAAGCGGCCGGTCGTGGCCGCGCGTGCCGGCGGTGTGGTGGATATCGTGACGAATCGCGAGAACGGCATCCTGTGCACGCCGGGAGATGTGACTGAACTGGCGGGCGTGCTTGGCGAGCTGTCCGCCGATGCGGACTTGCGCGGCCGCCTGGTCGAGCAGGGTTATGCAAACGCGATCAACCGCTTCGGCACGGAGCGGTATGTAGAAAGCGTGCAGAAGATCCTGTCGGATGTTGCCGGGAGGGGAAGGTCGAAGCGGGGATGAGTTGCAAAAAAGCTCGCCTACCGGACTGTTCGAAAACGCTAAGCGTTGCCAACGGTAGCGCATCGCCTGCGGGTGTCGCCGGTACAATGTGGCGGTGCTGCGGGGGTTAGGTGCGTCTGCTTCAGGCACGACTTCATCGAAGCCGTCGTCCTGAAATGATTAGCGTGCGAGAGGCTATGGACAGTGGGCGAGGAGGCAGAGGTGATCGAGAACAGGAATAATGACGCGGTGAAAAGCGGGAAGCGTTCGCTGCGCCGAAACTCGACGTTGAAAAACGAGACCACGGTATGACCGATCTCGTTTCCTCGCATTCCGATTATGTTGGCATCCACGGCGATATCGTGGCTTTGCTGGAAAGTACACGCCTCGCTGCCGCACGCAGCGTCAATGCGCTGATGACTGCCAGTTACTGGGAGATTGGCAGACGCGTCGTCGAGTTCGAACAACGCGGGCAGGATCGGGCGGCATACGGCGACGCGCTGATCAAGCGACTATCCGCCGACTTGTCTGCCCGATTCGGCCGCGGCTTCTCCGCGCGCAACCTAGAGCAAATGCGCTCGTTCTACCAGGCTTGGCCGACGGAGCGAATTTCGCAGACAGTGTCTGCGAAATTGAGCGGACATCAAAATCCGCAGATACCGTCTGCGGTTTCTGTCAGCACAAAAACTTCAGATTCCCTGCGGCGTAACGTAGTTGACTTATTCACCGTTGCAAATGCCTTTCCCCTGCCTTGGTCGGCATATGTGCGTATGCTCTCGGTCAAAAGTGAGCAGGCTCGGCGCTTCTACGAAGCTGAAACTCTCGTGGAGGGTGGTCGGTACGCCAGCTTGATCGACAAATTGGCAGCCAGTTTTACGAACGCACGGCTTTATCCCGCAACAAGGCTGCCATGCTGGAAAAAAGCGAGGTGGTCAAACCAGGCGACGCCCTTACGCCCGAGCAGGCGATCAAAGACCCCTTCGTTCTGGAATTTCTCAATCTCAAGGACGAATACTCCGAATCCGACTAGGAAGACGCATTAATCCAGCACCTGGCCGACTTTCTGTTGGAATTGGGCGACGACTTCGCGTTTGTAGGCCGTCAGCGCCGGCTACGCATCGACGACACCTGGTTCCGCGTCGATCTGCTTTTCTTCCATCGTCATCTCAAGTGCCTGCTGGTGATTGACCTCAAGGTCGGCAAATTTGGATATGCCGATGCCGGCCAAATGCACCTGTACCTCAACTACGCGCGCGAACATTGGATGAAGCCTGGAGAAAATCCACCCGTAGGCTTGATTCTCTGCGCCGAAAAAGGCCCGGCAGAAGCTCGTTACGCGCTCGAAGGCCTGCCGAACAAAGTGCTGGCTGCAGAGTACCAGACCGTATTGCCTGACGAAAAGCTGCTGGCTAAAGAGTTAGCCAAGACGCGGCTGGAGCTGGAAGCACGGCGCTTCAAACAAGCCGGCGATGTGGATGACGACAAGTAAATCCGTGATTTGATCGGCTTGCGCAGTAGCCAAACCGAAACGGCGTCATCCGTTGAGCGGCGGTCGGCTGGTCGTTTATAAACATCCGTGCGCTGTTTGGCAACGGCCTCACCGCCCTTCACCTACCTCCGCTTGAAACTAGCCGACCAATGCATGGCAGGCCGTTCTACAAGCATATAAAACACGAACCCCACCGCCACCGGCACGATCATGAACACGAACGACGGCCAGATCGCGGTCTGCAGTGTCGAGCGGAACAGCAGCGATCCAAGGAAAATCAGAATCGGAATATGCACGATATACAGCGAGAAGCTGAACTCGCCGAGCCATGAAAATCCCCGTACGGGCAACGAATTTCGCATGGGTTTATCGAGTACCTGATACAGATACAGCGCGAACGCCACTGCCCAAAGCTGGAACGCCAGATACTGCGCAACCTGGAACGCGGCACATCCAGCCAACGCAACCACGAGTGCCGCACCCAGCAGTTTCCACGATCCCTTCGTCAACTTGACCGCATCCGGCGCGGCCTTCGCTTCGGCGATCCACGCGCCGAGCGTCCACGAGAACCAGTACGACGCAAACAAGATGATCTCGTGACGCTCGAACACGAGCGCGGACACCACGTTGACCACGCCCACACTCGCCAGCATCGCCTTCATGCCGATCCGCCGGCGTAGCGCAATCAAGAGCGGATACACAAGATAGAACTGCACCTCGAGCGACAGCGTCCACAGCGCGCCGTTCGACCCGAATGTCCCGCCTGCTACACCCTGCAGCGAAAGCAGATTGACGATAAACAAATGCAGGTCAAGCGTCCCGATCTTCGGGCTAACCGGCGAAAAGCCGCGGCTCCACGAATCGAGCACATACGTCAGCACGAGCGCCGCGAGCAGCACCGGGTAAATCCGCGCGAACCGGCGCATGAGGAAATTGCCGGTATCGAAGGGTGCGGACGGGTTGGTGAGCAGCTTGCGCGCCGTTCCACGATGAATACAGTAGCCGCTGATCACAAAGAAGATCGGCACACCGGCCGAGCCCCACGCAATCGGAAAGGTGAGGTAGCTGAAAAGCGTGTTGAGATCGAAGCCTGCAGCCGTCTTGTGAAACTGCTGGATGCCGATCCACGTGATCTGGCGGCAATGGAAATACGCGACCAGGAGCGCGGCGAAACCGCGCCACGCATTGATGGCGATGTCCTTGTCTTCCACGCTGACCGTGGCTACCCGCTCCGGCGATAACTGCAGGGAAGAAGCCGCCGGATCGAGCAGGGAGGAGTCGCTCATTAAAAACCTCATGTCCGCGATGTTTCGTTCATATAAGCGGGACCGGTCAATGCCGGGCCTACGGCGCCTTTGGGACGCGCTCACTCAGTAGGTGTCGTGAGTGTCATGTTAGTCCCGCAAATAATGGAAAAATATGCGCGGCAACCGCCTGGAAACACCTCGTACTGCGCATGATCGGGAAAAAACTCGTCGGGGTCTGTTCGAAAGGTAACGAATTAATTCGGCTGGAAACGGCGGCAATTATTTGCCGTTTTTTTTCTGATAACTTCATTTCAAACCATTCGAAAACAGGGTAACGCCATGGACATGCACGCACTCGCTGGTATTGCTGTTTTATTGGTCCTCGCCGCGGTCTCGGCGTACAGAGACGCGCTGCGCAACGATCCGATGTCGAAGATGAATGCATCAGGCATCCGTTTTCCGCAGGCTGAGGACATCGAATAGTGCTCGATTGAAACGACCGAGCTGGAGCGGGTTGTTGAATCAAAGCGGATTCTTCGTGGATAACCACGGTCATCGGCAATGCGTATGTACGAAACCGCACGAACGGCTGTTCGTGCCTCAATAAAATAATTCATTTGGGAAGCGCGCGATGCTGAAAGTCACCAAAGCCGTATTTCCTGTCGCCGGACTTGGAACGCGTTTCCTGCCCGCCACCAAGGCGAGCCCGAAGGAGATGCTGCCCGTCGTCGATAAACCGCTGATCCAGTACGCCGTCGAAGAGGCGATTGCCGCCGGCATCACGGAAATGATCTTCGTGACGGGCCGTAGCAAACGTGCGATCGAGGATCACTTCGATAAATCGTACGAGATCGAGGCGGAGCTCGAAGCGCGCGGCAAGCAGGCGCTCCTCGACGTCGTCCGCAAGATCAAGCCTGCGAACGTGGATTGTTTTTATGTCCGCCAGCCGAACGCGCTCGGCCTGGGACATGCGGTGTTGTGCGCCGAGAAGCTGATTGGCGACAACCCGTTCGCCGTCATCCTCGCGGATGATCTGCTCCACAGCAAGGAGCCGGTGATGAAGCAGCTCGTCGATGTCTTCAATCATTACCATAGCTCGGTGATCGGCGTGGAGCGCATCAACCGCATCGATAGCGCGTCCTACGGCGTGATAGAAGGGCGCGAGTGGGAGGAGGACATCATCAAGTTGTCGGGCATCGTGGAGAAGCCGCAGCCGGCGCTGGCGCCATCGAATCTCGGCGTGGTCGGACGCTACGTATTCATGCCCGGGATCTTCTCGCATCTGCGCGAGACGCCGCCAGGAAGCGGCGGCGAGATTCAACTGACCGATGCCATCGCGTCATTGCTTTCAGCCGAACAGGTGCTCGCTTACCGTTATTACGGCACGCGCTTTGATTGCGGCAGCAAGCTCGGATATCTGAAGGCGACCGTGCAACTCGCGTTGCAACACCCGGAGGTGCGGGAGGGTTTCGAGGCTTATCTGCGTGAATGCATGGCGGAGCTGATGCCGGCGCCCGTGCCCGAGCAGATCGAACAGGCGGAACTGACTGTGCTTGAATAGGACGCGGCTCGCATCATCGAATGGACCGGTGCGAGCAAAGTCCGGACAGAATCAGAAATCGAACCACCGGCATAACCACGGCGAGTAAGCGACCAGGATTTGCTGAATCGGGGCGTGATGCCCGTAAGCAATCGTCGATACAACCAGCAGCCCGAGCCCCGCGAATATCGACCCTGTCATCTTGCGCGGCTGACCGAAAAAGCGCCGCAGGAAAAACAGCGCAACGCCGCTGCCGAGGAACCATCCGGCAACGACCTCAATGGGCGTGTGTGCATCCTGTACGACCCGGCAGAACCCGATCAGCGCGCCGAGCGCCAACCCTGCCGCGGCGCCAAGCCCGTACCAGCCCGCGCGCCAACTCCCGGCCAGCAATCCGAACGTCACGCCCCATACCGCCGATGTCAGCATGGTATGGCCACTGATCACGCGAAAATCGAGCGATCGGACTTCGATGCCGCAGCCCGCATAGAGAATCTTGTTGATCCCGACCAGCGCCAGCGCGGCGCCAAGCGATGCAATCCAGACCAGCGCCTCGCGCTTGTCCGTTGCCCGCAGCCAGATCGCGCATCCCGCCGCGACCGGAATGGTCACCGCCACGTCACCCAGGTTGGTGAACATGGCCATCAAGGTGGTACTTGTCATGCTTCCCCCGAAAAACGCGCGCCGTGCTGCGACCGAAAACGTCGCGCACGGCTTGTCGCGCTGTGCTTTTACATCGTATCTATTTAATCTTCTGCTGCTTTCCTGCGTCCGGCAAGCCGGTATTCCGTCGGCGAGATAGACAGGCGTTTGCGAAAGATCTTCGCCAGTCCGTCGCCGCTTCCCGCGCCGCATCGGCGTGCAATCTTGTCGACGGGCAGGTCGGTCGCCGCGAGCAACATGCAGCTTGCATCGAGCCGGGCGCGCAATAAATATTCCGATGGCGTCAGCCCGATCTGCGCCTTGAACCGGCGCAGGAAGTTGCGCTCGCTCATGGCGGCGACACGCGCGGCATCGGCGATGGAAATAGGGCGGATATAGTTCTCACGCATCCAGCGCGCGGCTGCGTCGATTTTTTGCCGCACGCCGCCCACGTCGGTGTCTTCGAGCACGGCGGACAGCTTCGGCCACGCGCCGGGGATCGATCGCTCCGATACTTCCCGCGCCAGCGCCGGACCGTAATCGCGCTTGATGATCGACAACGCGGCTGCGATCGGACCCTTGGGGTCATCGAGCGTGAGCGTCTGTTCCGCAATGAACAACGAGCTCGTCAACGCGGACGCCGCTGCGGGGTCCTCGAAGTCGGGCGCGCGATTCTGCAGCGACAGGTTCGCCGCGGCGAGAATCTGCGAGCCTTCGCCGATTGCCTTCACGAAGGAAATCTTCGGCGCGACGCGGCTCAAGCGGCGCAGCAACTGCGTGTCGAGTTTCGCGCGCTGTGCGCCCTCTCCGCCGGCAATGAACAGCGCATCGCAATCGCTCATCCAGCGTGTGTCGAGACTTTCGGTCCAGATGCGCATGGAGCAACTGCTGGCAACGCTGCCGCCATCGCTCGATAAAAACAGCAGCGCATAGTCCGGCGTCTCGCCACCCTTGATCGCGGCTGCATCCGACAGTTCGTGAATCTCATTGGCGAGCGAAAACACTTCGGAAATCGAACTGACTTCGACAAGCGAAAAATCTTCGAAGATAAGAATGCCGATTCGCTTGGGTGCCGGCGTGCCTTCGAGTCTGGCTTCGTGCATAACGTCTTGCATTGCGTCGTTGGCAGTTTCGTGTGCCGGATCCTGGCTGGGGGCGGACAGATCGTGTTCAGTTGCATCGGGCGATGATTGATCGTGCAGCTCGTGCGCGAGTGCGATATCTGCACCGGTCGGGCGCACAATCTGCAACCGGCTCATGCCATTGGCGTGTCCCATCAACTTTCTCCGTTGTCGGTCAGAGCGGCGGGTATTTGGTCTCGTATGCGTCGCACTATACGCGGCGATGATGATGCGTCATATCAGTCGTCTGAAAAGCACGAGATGTTGGCAGATGGTTTCGATATTCGAGTAATAAGCTGGCCCTTAGTGATCGCTAGTGATCGAAATTGCGACGCGCATGGCGCACGAGCGTGATGCGTTCGCCAAGCCACATAAGCCACATAAGCCACATAAGTCAAACAAGTCACACTCACTAGAAATCCTGGCCCGCTCGCGAGCGCCGGACAAACAAGGGGCGGATATGCTGAAAGTACGCAAGGCGGTGTTTCCCGTCGCAGGACTGGGAACGCGTTTTCTTCCTGCAACGAAGGCAAGTCCGAAAGAGATGCTGCCGATCGTCGATAAACCGCTGATCCAGCACGCGGTGGAAGAAGCGGTCGCCGCAGGCATTACGGAAATGATCTTCGTCACGGGCCGCGGCAAGCGCGCCATAGAAGATCACTTCGACAAGTCATATGAAATCGAAAGCGAGCTCGAGGCACGCGGCAAACGTGAGTTGCTCGACCTCGTGCGCAACATCAAGCCGTCGCATGTGGACTGCGTGTACGTGCGTCAGGCCGAACCGCTGGGCCTTGGCCACGCCGTGCTGTGCGCTGAAAAGCTGATCGGTAACGAACCATTTGCCGTGATGCTCGCCGACGATCTGCTCGACGGCGAACCACCCGTCATGGCGCAGATGGTCGAAGTGTTCAATCGATATCACTCGTCGGTGCTTGGTGTCGAGGAGATCGATCCGAGCGAATCAGGATCGTATGGCGTGATCGACGGGCGTCAGTGGGACGATCATCTGTTCAAGATCGCGCGTGTGGTCGAGAAGCCCGAACCGGCGCTGGCGCCGTCGAACCTCGGCGTGGTGGGGCGGTATGTCTTGATGCCGCGCATCTTCCAGCATCTGCGCACGCAGAAGCCGGGCGCGGGCGGTGAGATCCAGTTGACCGATGCAATCCAGGCGTTGCTCGCTGACGAACAGGTGCTGGCGTATCGGTACAAAGGCAAGCGTTTCGATTGCGGCAGCAAGCTCGGCTATTTGAAAGCGACTGTCGAGTTCGCATTACGGCATCCGGAAGTGGCGCAGCAGTTTGACGCCTATCTGAAGGCGTTCCTTGCAAGCCGTCGCCCTGCGCCCGAAGCCGAACCCGAAGTCGAGCCGAAAGACGAACCGCCTTTGGATGAAACGCCCGAACTCGCAGTCGATGCCTGATAACGACGTCGCCGGAGTTTGTCAGCTGCAGGCAGGTCCGGCCGTGTCGGGGACACGTAATCAATTGCAGCATGTGCCGTGTTTCAAGTAGCGCTAGCCCCCCGGTGCGCGCTATGGTCTTTAGCCCGCCTCGTGCGGGCTTTTTTTCGTATGTGCATGGGCCAAAAAAAAGCGGCTCATGAAGCCGCTCGCCAATCAAGTGGACTGCGTCGCTGCGTGTTACCGAAAATAAGCCTTGGCGTTCGGATGCACGTCGTCACGACTGAGCACTTCAGTGGGCAGCAGCCACGCGTAACCGCTGTGCTGAACGAAGCGGCCTATAGGCACGGCGCCGCCGAGCGTGATGGAGTAAGCGAGCACCACATAATGCGTCTTGATGTCCGCAACGCCGGCGAAGTTGTCGTCGTAGTGGTGCTCGAATACGCCGAACAAACGCGAGGCTGAACGCTGGACGCTGGCTATACCCAGCTCGTCGCGTACCACGCGCGTGAACGCGGTATCGAGCGTTTCGCCTTTCATCACGCGTCCGCCCGGTACGAACCACATGCCTTGCGCCGGACGGTTGCGCCGCTGCCCGAGCAGCACGCGACGATTGCCGTCGGTCACGATCAGGTCGATGGACACAAGCGGTGTCAGCCGAACGACATCGAGAAAATCCGCTTCATTCAGATGAGAAGCGCTGGCAGTAGCCGGGGATTTCGCCGGGTGGGCGGTGCCGTGAGTATCGGCAACTGCGGAAAACGAAGAAAGGTCTGTCACGCTCGAAATACCTCAGTCATGGTCGTTGTTCTTGGACAGGCGTGTTCAGATACCGCTTACTGGAACACAATCATGTGGCGCCAGGACGCAAAGTTTTCCTGTGCATCGATGACTGTTCCGGCACTTAATGCAGGCAATTCAGTTTAGCGCGCGTCCAGAGCCGCCGTATTGGCGATGGACTGGCAGAAACCGACGAAAGATCGTGTTCGTAAGCCAAAAGGAAGTCAGCGCAGTTCATTCGGTACGAGCGTAGTGTTTTCAGCGTGCGTTGTGTCGGCGGGGTCGGGTGTGTCGACCGGACATGCGGTCATCACGGTGGCGCAGCCGATCAATACGGCGAGAAGAAGGTTGCTGCCGAGCGACGAAGCGCGCGATGTATCGTGTTGGTTCATGGCGATTACAACGGCATGCGCCGTTACCTCAAATGATCTTGGAGAGATCGAATTTAAGGGACGCCTGACGATGAAACTGTCGGAACTTTCGTAAAGGCCCGGCAGCTTCGTCGAAACAGTCTGAAGCGCAATGGAACATGAAGCTACCTCGCGGCATACCCCTCTGGCGCGTCGACGTTCTTCTTCATCACCTCGGCGTTCTGCGAAATGACGTACACGGGCGCTTCGGTGAGGGTCAACGCTACTCGGCCGTTTGCGTAAGGCAGCGTCGATGGATTGCCCATCATGTCGAGCACGGTGAGCGTTCCGGATGTGCCGGGTGCATCGACGGCAAGCGAATAACGCACGCCCCGCGTGGCGCTGAAGCCTGAGGCGCCGGGCCATGCGGCATTGTCATGGGTCCATAGCGCGGTCACGACCTTGCCGCCGTCCAGCCGCTGGAACGCATAGGCATACACGCCGGGCGGGGTGTCCTTGACGTGGCCTAAAGTGGTCGTGCCGTCTATCGCACGCGTCATTGCCGCCACGCCCATGGCGGCGGGTTTCGGGCTGATCTGCGTCTGGCCGAAACCGCCTTCGGCGTTCACGAGGTCGAAGAATATGCCGTACCCCACTTCGGGCGGATCGGTCGCGTAGAAAATGTAGCTCATGTCGGCGCCTTCGCCGAGCAGGATCAGATGCAGGCGTGCGACGAGCGCGCCCTGCGCATACAACACGTTCGCGGACGGCGTCGTGCTTCCGTACTTCGTGCCGATGTCATAGCTGATCCCGGACTCGGTTATGAAAAGCTTCGCGCCGGGTTTGAGCATCTGCGTCATGGTGTGGCGCAGCGTGCGCATCATGGCCGGCAAGCTTTGCGCCGCCTTTTGCGGATCGCTGTTGCCCGCCATGCGCTCGGGCGGATGCGATGGCGACGTGCCGACATCGTAATAACCGTGCGCGCTCACGCCATCGATATATTTGGCAATCCCAAGCGGTGCGAGACGGTTCAGCCACTCGGTGTTTTTTCCCAGCGATGACAACGTCAGCCCCATGACCACCGCATGCGGATCGGTCGCGTGGATAGCTTCGTACGTGGCCTTGTACATCGCGACGAGATTGGCGTCGGAATCGCGCCACGGAAGACCACCTTCATAATCAGGCTCCCAGCTCACTTGGTAGTAATTGCTCGATTGCGTCGGAAATACGGTCGAGCGCACACGGTTCGACTCTTCGCCCACGCGTTTCATGTATGCGCTGTAGTCGGTGAGCGAGGAGGGCGCGTAGCTATGTGTGTCCTTGCCTGTCTGGTTTGCCCAGCCCGGAATGCCATCGAGCTGGATCAGGCGCAGCAGGTCGCCTGGTTTAAAGAAAGGCTGGAGGTTATCGGCGGCGGCGTTGAAGGTGTTCGGCGCCTTCGGCTCCGTCATGTACCAGTTGCGGTTGTCGTTCACCCACGTGAGACCGAGGTCCGTATAGAGCGGCCGGTAGCCGTCGCCGGAACAACATGACTGACCCGGTCGCAGATATGCCGCGCCCTGACCGCCAAAGCGATGCAGGTCGACGTGCTTGTACTTGACCGGCGGCAACACGCCCGAGAGGTCGGGCAGCACGCCGAACGTAGCGATGCCTGCCGGCCGTGTGCCTTTGGACGGAAGCGTCACCGGCGACGCATTGGGAGATTCGAGCCGTGCCGAGACGGCGAAATACCCTGCTGCCTGCGAAATGCATCGGATGGACGACCCGTGCACGCCCGGCGCGACGGCAATGCGGCCGCTCGCCTTGACCGTGTTCCATGCGTCCTGGACCTGCCAGACGAGCGTGCCGGTCGATTTCGTTCGCGTGGTCAGCGTCACGTCGAACGGTTGGCGCCTCGGGAACATGCGCGTGCCGTTGCTGCCAGGGGTATCGGCTTCGACGCTGTCCGCCGTCGGGCTCGAACCGGAGATTTCAACCGGGGCGGCGGCCGTGCATTGCATCGCGAGCGGGGTGGACGGCGGCGGTGCATCGGCAATAAAGCGTGCGACGCCGCTCGGTTTCGAGCTTGTTTCCACCCAGCAACGCTTTGTCGCGCCCGGAGCGGGGTCGTCGAAAACGCCGTTGTCGCAGCCCGTGCCGCCGGTGAATGTCTTGACCGAGTGTTTTTCGGGCGTGCCATAGAGCACCTTTCTGGCGCCATCGAAGGAGCATCGCTCGTATTCGGCTGCGCATGGCGTCCACAAGGCGCCGTCTATCTTGACCGTATCGTCCGACGGCTCCGCATCCTGGGCGGCTGCCGACTCCCCGCGGCAACTTGATACCGCCACGGCCAGGATGCAGATCAGCGCGATCCTCGTGCGTCGGGCGAGCGTGCGGCCCGCACGAACCGGATGTGTTGTCGATGTCGTTTTCATTACGCCCCGAAGTTCAAAGCTGGATGGTCCGGACTGCGGCCTAAGTGTTTCCACCGATGAAAAGGCCGTTTCGCCACCTTCGTGCTACTTGGATGAAACGTTTTTGGCCCGTTTGCCGTCCGGTACCTTGTCCTGATGAAACCCCCGAAACTTTCGATACTGCAACGCAGCAAAAAGGGCCACATTTGCGCTGCTGCAACCGGTTGCCGGCGTGCCGGGGCCCATCGAATAAGGCTTTTTAATGTGCTGAGGATAGGCGAGGCGAAACAATCGCGCCAGTCATGGCGATGAACGTTGGCGGATGCTCACTGCATTGGGCTGCCCAATCGTATATGGATGGCGGGATTGCGCGACCACGTGTCTGATCCGGCGTGGCCGGGTGGTCCCAAACTGTAAGGAAAGACGCGTAACTAATCTGTATCAAATCGCACGACGCACTCAAGTGGAGGTTTGCGACCGGTCTATGTGGGCAGCCCCACACAAGCCCGGTTGAAGACCGCTTCAATACAGGTGGTATCGAATTGGTTGGAGTGGGCCGGACTGAACCGCCAGAGGTTCGCTTGTTTACGCCACTGCGCAAGCGACTCCGACGCGCTTACGGACCGTCGCACCCTGTTTGTCCGAGGGCGATTGCCTTCTGGCACTGTTTGTCAGGCGAGTTACATAATTTCATAGGATTAATGGAATTCGTTACTCGCATGAAACGCGATTATGTGGAATTTATCGTGTATGGGAATGTATGTGCGCCACCGCACTTTTAAAGTTTGTGTTGCTAATCGGAAGACGGGATTAAATGCGCCGCATAACGCTTGTAATTTAATTTGAAGTGGTTATCTCAGTGCGTTCCGCCACGGTTTAAACGCCAGCTACTTACGGTGTAATTCGCTAACCAGCTTTTTCGATGTATCACGGACGATACGTTTACACCGTCCAGTGCTTGAATCGCCTTCTTCGACAAGCTGCGGACACGCCGGAAAGCCCCGCGGCGCGTGGCTTCAGAAACCGCGCTGAGCGTTGATTTGTATGACGTTGGCAGGTTTTGACTGCCCTGTCCGATATGCGCTATCTGGTCCAACTGGCATTCGTCTTGCAATGTCCTATTCGAAATCAATTCGCCCCCCGCCCATTTCGTTGTGTTTGAAACGAACGGCCGTATTGGAAAAGGGGTGAATGATGGCCAGCGCACGCATTGAAAGGATTTGAATGGCGACGCCGGAATTTTTCCGCCAACATCTCGCTACTTTCAGTCACGACAACCTAATAAAACTTGAGGGTGTCTATGATGCACCGCAATGAGAACGCACTATCCAATCATGTTGGATTCAACAAGTTCGCAGGGGAATGCCATGCCTTACGCCAGTCTTGAACCCGCCGTAATGGGCTGGCTGCAACCGGCTCCCAGAAGCACGCAAGCCGAGATCCGCCGCATCGCGATCCTGCTGTACGACGGATTCTCGCTGCTCGGCGCCGGCATCGTCGCTGAGGTCTTCCATGTCGCAAACGAACTGGCGGTCCTGAAAGCCCGGAACGACTGGAACTACGACGTACGTTTCCTTTCCGTCGAAGGCGGCAACGTGGCGTGTTCTTCGTCGGTGCGCGTCTGGACCGACGGGCTCGACGCGCGTCATTACGGCGGCTTCGACGCGTTGTTCGTGGCCGGCGGCAAGGGCGCGGACAACGCAGCGGGCGATGAACGCATCGTTGAATGGCTGCGTCGCGTTCATTCGAAGACGACCGTGGTCAAGTCAATTGCAGAAGGGCGCAAGGTGCTCGACGCAGCCGGCATTGGTCACGCGGCGGAATCGCAAATCCGCATCGGACATTCGATGATGAACGCAGTTCGCGAAGAGCAGGCAAGCGAAGCCGGTGATCGCTATGAATCCATGAAGGGCGCGCTGCTGATGATCAAGCGCGATCTGGGTGTGGACGTGGCGCGCGGCGTTGCCGAACGTTTGATGCCGGGCTCGGCTTCAAAGCTGGTGCCGTTACTCGGCGACAGCGGCACGGCTTCTGCCGGCGACAAGATTCGCGCGGCTGCCCGCTGGCTGCAGGACAACTGCGAACGGCCGATCTCGGTGGTCGACGCCGCGCAAGTGGCGGCCATGAGCGAGCGCAATTTCCTGCGCCGTTTCAAGATCGAGATGGGCATCACGCCGTCGGACTATCTGCTGCAGGCGCGCCTTGCCGTGACGTGTACGTTGCTGACCGACTCCGAACTGCCGGTCGACAAGATCGCGCGTCGCAGCGGCATGGGCAACGGCGATCGGCTCGCCAAGATCTTCCGCAAGCGCCTTCTCATTTCACCTACCGAATACCGGATGCAAAGCCGCCGCGACGCGGGCGTCTGATCAGACACAGGCCATAGACGTGCAGGACGGCTCGAACCGGGCCGCGCCGAATCATCGGTGCAGCGAGCGCAATCATAATGCGCAGCTTCACCCGGGGAAGACGTTCAAGAAGATAGGATTACTAAAATGAACACGAAGGTGAGGCAGGGAGAAGGAGACGTAGTCACGGGCGCCGAAGGATTGCCGGCTGACTGCCGGCGTCTCGTTCAGGTGGTCCTGGCAGGCGGCTCAGGCACGCGCTTGTGGCCCGTATCGCGCGAAAACTTTCCGAAGCAACTCATTGGCGTTGTAGGCGCCGAGTCCTTGCTGCAAGCAACCGTATTGCGCATGAAGGGTTTTCCCGCTGCATGGGATGTTGCTGCGGAGCCTGTGATCGTATGCGGCGAAGAACATCGCTTTGCCACGGCTGAACAGGTTCGCGACAGCGGCGCGAGCGCGCGGATCGTGGTCGAACCTGCGCGCCGCGATACGGCGCCCGCACTCACGCTCGCAGCGCTCACCGCTTGCGCTGACGGCCAGGACGCGATCCTCGTTGCCATGCCTGCCGATCACGCGATTGCAGACGTGCCGGCACTGCATGCTGCCATCGATACCGCCGCGCGTCACGCGCAAGCCGGCGAGATCGCCACGCTCGGCATTCCGCCAACACGACCGGACACCGGCTTCGGCTACATCCGTCTGGGCGACGCGCTGGAAGACGGCGCGCATCGCATCGACCGTTTTGTCGAGAAGCCGGCAGCCGAACTCGCCGCGCAATACGTCGCATCCGGTAATTTCTGGTGGAACAGCGGCATCTTCATTGTGCGTGCATCGGTATGGCTTGCCGCTCTCGAAAAGCTCCAGCCGGAGATGTACGCGGCATGTGTCTTGTCGCACGAACAAGCGATTAACACTGACGAATACTTGCGTCCATGTGCTGCATCGTTTCAGAAATCGCCATCTGACTCCATCGATTATGCGGTGATGGAGCATCTCGGCAAGCCCGATTCGCCTTTCATGGGTGTGGTCGTGCCGCTTCAAGCCGGCTGGTCGGATCTCGGCTCATGGGATGCGGTCTGGGATGCGATGGACAAGGACGATCAAGGCAACGCGTCAAGCGGCCGGGTGTTGTTCGAAGGATCGACCGCAAGTTATGCGCGTTCGGAAGGTGGCAGGCTGGTCGCGTGTGTCGGGACGAACAACCTGATCGTGGTCGAGACCGATGACGCTGTTCTTGTGGCTGACCGCTCACGCGTTCAGGACATCAAGGGCCTCGTGTCGCGGATCAAGCGCGAGAAGGCGCCCGAAGCCGATACACACAGAAAGGTTCGCCGTCCCTGGGGTTTTTACGATTCCATCGACCATGGCGAGCGCTTCCAGGTTAAACGCATCGTGGTGAATCCGGGTGCGCGCCTGTCGCTGCAAATGCATCACCACCGCGCGGAGCATTGGATCGTTGTGAGTGGCACGGCCCTCGTGACGCGCGGAGAAGAAGAGTTTCTGCTGAGCGAAAACGAATCGACCTACATCCCGCTCGGTGTGCGTCATCGCCTGGAAAACCCGGGTCGCGTGCCGCTCGAAATCATTGAAGTGCAGTCAGGGACCTACCTCGGCGAAGACGACATCGTCAGATTTGACGACAAGTACGGCCGGTGCAGTTAATTAACCGTCAAGCGAAAGATTTGAGCGGTTCGGGGAGAATAAAAATGCGCGGAATGACCAACCTGCTGGCGAGAATGTTCGACGTCGCGATGATCGTGGCGGGTGCGCTCGTGGCGTCGCAGATCCGTTTCGACGATGTATCGCAACGCAGCTTTTATTTGGCGTTCGTGGCTTTCGCGGCGGCGTTTTCGCTTGCCGTGTTTCCCGCGCTGGGCGTCTACGAATCATGGCGCGGCCGCTCGAAGAGTGCGCTCGCCGGACAGGTCGCGTTGAGCTGGCTCATTGTGCAGGCTTGCGCGATGGTGCTGATGTTCTCGCTTCACCGCATCGACTTCGTGTCGCGTCTCTGGTTCGTGTACTGGACCGGGCTGGCGGGTGCCGGAATGATCGCGGGCCGCATGGTGACCCATACGGTGCTCGGCCGGGTCCGCAACGCGGGCCTGAATCTGAAGCAGGTGGCGGTTGCAGGCTGCGGTGATCATTGCGACGAGATCGTCCGCAAGATCGACCTGGCACCGGCCGCTGGTTTTCGTGCGACGGCGGCCTACAACGTACAGACTGGCGCCAAGCTGAATACCCGCGTGCCGGTCTTCGAAGATCATGAAGCGTTCGCCAATTATGTCCGCACGCAGAACGTGGGCGAAGTATGGCTTGCGCTGCCGCTGACGGAAGAACGCACGATCCTCAAGCTCGTCGACGAATTCCGCAACGACCTTATCAATATCCGTTTCATGCCGGACGTCCGCACGCTTTCGCTGTTCGAAGGCAGCGTGACGAACCTGCTCGGCGTGCCGACCATCAATCTGGCTGCTTCGCCATTGCCACCGAACGCGATGATGCAAAAAGAGATCTTCGATCGCGTGTTCGCAGCAGCAGCACTCATTGCCGTAGCGCCGGTGATGATCGCTTGCGCGGTCGCCGTCAAGATCAGTTCGCGTGGCCCGGTGTTCTTCAAGCAGCGCAGAAAAGGCGCCGATGGCCGTGTCTTCAGCATCTACAAGTTCCGCTCCATGCGCATGCACGTGGAGAAAGAAGGGGAGTTGCGGCAGGCCACGCGCAACGATCCGCGCATCACCCGTGTTGGCGCGTTCCTGCGCCGCACGAGCCTCGACGAGTTGCCGCAATTCTTCAACGTGCTGCGCGGCGACATGTCGGTGGTGGGACCGCGTCCGCATGCACTCGAGCATGACGATCTTTATCAGAAAGTCGTCTCGGGTTACATCCATCGGTACCGGATCAAGCCAGGCATCACCGGCTGGGCCCAGGTCAACGGATTTCGCGGCGAGACTGATCGCATCGAAAAAATGGAGGGACGGGTTGCACATGATTTGTACTACTTGGGTAACTGGTCGTTCGGACTTGATATGAAAATTATCTTTGCGACGATCTTCAAAGGTTTGCGCCACACCAACGCTTATTGAAGCAGGGGACGACAACATGAACAGCCAACAAATATCCGGTGCCACGGCGCCGAACAAAAACAGCCATGCCGTGCCTGGAACGCGTGTGGCCCTTTCCCTCGCGATCGCTGCGATGCTTTCTGCATGTTCGCTGGCTCCTGGCCAGCACATGATCGAACCGGCTGCATTGCCTGTCACGAGCGCCGACAACGGCGACGTGACAAGCGACATCCAGATTCCGATCAAGCAGATCGACCTGACGCTGATCCGTCAGATCCGCGCGGATCAGAAGAACATGGACAAGACGACCAGCCAGCTCGGTCTCTTCGCGAAGGCGACCGGCTACAAGCTGGGACCGGGCGACGTACTGCAGATCACGGTATGGGATCACCCTGAACTCGCGGCTGCAGTCGGTCAGCCGGCGCAGAACACCAAGACGTCGGATGCGGCGCCCGGCTTCGTGGTGGACGGCGAAGGCAACGTGCAGTTTCCGTATGTGAACCGTTCAATCCACGCATCGGGCAAGACTGCCGAGCAGATTCAGCGCGAGATCTATGGCGAGCTGAGCAAGGTATTCGTGAAGCCGCAAGTCACGGTTCGCGTGGCTTCGTTCCGGTCATCGCAGGTGTATGTGGATGGTGATGTGCGTGCACCTGGTGCGCAGACCGTCAACGACATTCCGATGACGCTGACCGAAGCAGTGAACCGTGCCGGTGGTTTTGCACCGACCGCCGACCAGAGCCGCGTGACGATCACGCGCAACGGCACGGCCTACCCGGTGAACGTTGCGCAGATGATGAAGAACGGCAAGAACCCCGCCGACATCATGCTGCAACCGGGCGACATGCTGCATGTGGACGCACGCGAAGACAACACGGTCTACGTGATGGGCGAAGTGAACAAGCCTGCACCGGTTCCGCCGTTGCGCGACGGCACGCTCACGCTTGCCGAAGCACTTGCACAAGCGGGCCAGTTGAACCAGGAAACGTCGAATCCGAAGCAGCTTTTCGTGCTGCGCTCGACAGCGGGGGACACGCCGGTGATTTATCGCCTGGATGCGCGTTCGCCGGTTTCCATGCTGCTTGCGAACCAGTTCCCGCTGGAGTCGAAAGACATTGTCTACGTCGATAACAGCGGCCTGGTCCGTGCGAACCGCGTGCTGAATCTGTTCCTCCCGGCAATCAACGCGGGCCTGACTGCCGCGATCGTTACCAAGTAGTTACTGAAGCTGTGTCCGGCGCCGTCCTTTTCAAAGGCGCCGGCGCGTTTCGTTTGATCGTCTGATCGTTTGAGTGAGCGACAAAAAATGGCCATCAATTTTGAAAACCGCTATGCGGATGTAGTGTCGACGGGGGACGAGCTGCGCTTGTCCGATTACCTGGCGGCCATCTTGGGGAGCTGGCGGATCATCGTTATGGTCACGCTCGCAGTGCTGCTGCTCGGCACGGCCTACGCGTTCATTGCGCCGCCGGTGTATCGCGCCGACGCGATGATCCAGGTCACTGAAAGCCAGGCAGGCGCCAATAACAATAACAATGCGAACGCGGTGCAAACCGTTTCGCAGATGTTCGACGCGAAGTCGACGACCGCCGCTGAGATCGAGCTTTTGCGCTCGCGGCTCGTGGTCGAGGACACGGTCAACAAGCTGCATCTGGATATCACGGCACGTCCGCGTTATTTCCCGATTGTGGGCGGTCTGATCGGCGACGTTCTCGGCGCACGCAATGGCCAGGCGCCGGTGAGCTGGCTGTCGGGTTTTGCGTGGGGCAACGAAGCGATTTCGGTGCCGAAGTTCGACACGCCGAAAGAAGCGTACGACAAGACGTACATCCTGACGGCAGGCGAGGGCGGCAGCTACGTCCTTAGCGATCCTGACGGCATTGCCATCCTGAACGGCAAGGTCGGCCAGGAAGCGAACGGTTCGAGCGCGCTGGGTCCGGTGACGTTGCTCGTCGAACAGATGACCGGTGAGCCGGGCGCGAAGTTCGAACTGACGCGTGCATCGACGCTCGGCACGGTGGACGCGCTGCAAAAGCGCCTCACGGTTGCTGAGACGACGCTGCAGTCGGGAATCATCGCGTTGAGCCTCGAAGGTCATGACGCGAAGCTGACGTCGGCGATCGTGAACAACATCGCACGCCGCTTCGTCCAGCAGGACATGGATACGCGTTCCGCTGAAGCCGGCAAGACCCTCGCGTTCCTCGAGCAACAACTGCCGGAACTGCGTACGCAACTGGACCAGGCCGAGCAGAAGTACAACAACTTCCGTAACAAGCAAGGCACGGTCGATCTCGGCGAAGAAAGCCGTTTGCTGCTGCAGCAAGTCGTCGACAACAAGACGAAGCTGATGGATCTGCAACAGCAACGCGCAGAACTGTCGCAGCGCTTCACGGCGAACCATCCGTCGGTGGCCGCGCTCGATGCACAGATCGGTGCACTGCAAGCCGCGCAAGGTTCGCTGACCAAGAACGTTTCGGTGCTGCCGGATACCGAGCAGACCGCGCTGCGTCTCTTGCGTGATGTCCGCGTGAATACCGAGCTCTACACGAACCTGCTCAACAGCGCGCAGCAGTTGCGCGTCGCCAAGGCCGGTCAAGTGGGCAACGTGCGTGTGGTTGACTTCGCCGAAGCCGCTGATGATCCTGTCCGTCCGAAGCGCCTGATCGTGATCCTGATCAGCCTGGGTACGGGACTGCTGCTCGGCATCATCGTGGCGTTCGTTCGCAAGTCGCTGTTCGGCGGCGTGGAACGTCCGGAAGAAATCGAGAACCGTCTGGGCGTGCGTGTGTTCGCCATCGTTCCGCGCAGCAACCAGCAGCTTCGCCTGCAACAGAAGGTCGGTTCGCGTAGTCAGGGCCTGCACGTGCTTGCTGCGACATCGCCGGAAGATGCTGCGGTTGAAGGCATTCGCGGCTTGCGGACCTCGCTGCAACTGCAGATGGCCGATGCCCGCAACAACGTGGTGATGCTCACGGGTTCGCGTCCTGATGCCGGCAAGTCGTTCCTCTCGGTCAACCTGGCGACGCTGGTTGCATCGACACGCAAACGCGTATTGCTGATCGACGGCGACATGCGCCGCGGCGACGTTCACTCGCACTTTGGCGTGCGTCATATGCCGGGTCTGTCGGACGTGCTGATGGGTTCGGATATCGAAGCGGCCGTGCTGCATGACGTGCTGCCGGGCGTGGACTTGCTGACCAAGGGTTCGCTGCCGTCGCATCCGTCGGAACTGCTGATGAGCGACCGCATGCACGAAGTGCTCGAGTTCCTGAAGCACCAGTACGACCTCGTGATCATCGATACCCCGCCGGTTCTCGCGGTCACCGACGCGACCGTGATCGGCAAACACGCTGGCACGAGCCTGCTGGTGGTGCGCCATGGCCGCAACCAGGTCGAAGAAATCGGAGAAACCATGAAGCGCCTGAAGCATGGTGGCGTGAACATGAAGGGTGTGCTTCTCACCGACGTGCCGCAATCGAAACTGATGTCAGGCAGTTCATATACCAACTACTACGGCTACGAGAGCATCCCTGAGTGATGCCCTGGACACGTTGACGCCGCGGCGCGCGGGACGCGCCACTTTCACTGAGAAAGACGAGAGGCACAAGATGAAACACAAGGTCGCTTTGATCACCGGCGTGACGGGACAGGATGGGTCCTACCTGGCTCAGCTCTTGTTGGAAAAAGGCTATGAGGTACACGGCATCAAGCGCCGGAGTTCGCTCTTCAATACGGATCGCATCGACCATCTCTACAGCGACCCGCATGAGGACGGCCCGAAGCTGGTGCTGCACCACGGGGACCTGACGGATACCTCGAGCATCATGCATATCGTGCAGCGCACCGAGCCCGACGAGATCTACAACCTGGGCGCGCAGAGCCACGTGCAGGTGTCGTTCGAAGAGCCCGAGTACACAGCGAATGCCGATGGTCTGGGTGCATTGCGTATCCTCGAAGCGGTCCGCATCCTGGGCATGGAGAAGAAAGCGCGCTTCTACCAGGCATCGACGTCCGAGCTCTATGGCCTCGTGCAGGAATCGCCGCAGCGCGAAACCACGCCGTTCTATCCGCGCAGTCCGTATGCCGCTGCGAAGTTGTATGCGTACTGGATGACGGTGAATTATCGCGAAGCGTATGGCATGTACGCGTGCAACGGCATCTTGTTCAATCACGAGTCGCCGGTGCGCGGCGAGACGTTCGTCACGCGCAAGATTACGCGCGCCATGGCGCGTATCGCAGTCGGCCTGCAGGAGAACATGTATCTCGGCAATCTCTCGGCGCTGCGCGACTGGGGTCATGCGCGCGACTATGTAGAGATGCAATGGCTGATGCTGCAGCAGGACAAGGCGGAAGACTTCGTGATCGCAACGGGCGAGCAGCACAGCGTGCGCGAGTTCGTGATTCAGGCGGCGGCCGAGCTTGGCGTGCATCTGCGCTTCGAAGGCAAGGGCGTGGATGAGGTCGGTATCGTCGACCGGGTTGAAGGGCGCGAAACCAAACTCGTCAAGGGTGATGTGATCGTCCGCGTCGATCCGCGTTATTTCCGTCCGACCGAAGTCGAAACCCTGCTTGGCGATCCTTCGAAGGCACACGCAAAACTTGGCTGGCGTCCCACTACGACTTTCTCCGCGCTCGTCAAGGAGATGGTTCGTTCGGATTACCAGATCGCACGGCGTGACGCCCTCGTCACGCTGGCCGGATTCAAAGCCCTTGAACACCACGAGTAAAAAAATCATGGACAAAAACGCACGCATTTTTGTAGCGGGTCATCGGGGCATGGTGGGTTCCGCGCTGGTGCGCCGGCTCACCGACGCAGGATACAAGAACATCATCACGCGAACGCGTTCGCAGCTCGACCTGACGGATCAGGTGGGTGTGAACATGTTCTTCGAGAAGGAGAGCATCGACGTCGTGATGCTCGCGGCCGCGAAGGTCGGCGGGATTCTTGCGAATTCGACGCTGCCGGCATCGTTCATTTACGAAAACCTCACGATCGAAACCAACGTGATCCATGCGGCATGCCGCTGGAATGTTTCGAAACTGGTGTTCTTTGGTTCGTCTTGTATCTACCCGAAAGCGTGTCCGCAGCCGATCAAGGAAGAGTACCTCCTGACCTCCGCGCTGGAACCGACCAACGAGGCGTATGCGATTGCGAAGATTGCAGGGTTGAAGCTTTGCGAGGCTTATAACCGCCAGTACGGTTGCAAATTCATCTCGCTGATGCCGACCAACCTTTACGGTCCGAACGACAACTACGACCTGAAAAGCAGCCACGTATTGCCGGCGCTGATTCGCAAGGCGCACGAAGCGAAGCTCAACGGCGAAAGCACGCTGACGGTATGGGGATCGGGTACGCCACGCCGTGAGTTCCTGCACGTGGATGACCTCGCGGACGCGTCCGTGTTCCTGATGGAAAGCGCGCATGAGGAAGGCGTGTTCAACGTGGGCGTGGGTGAAGACCTGTCGATCCGCGAACTCGCAGAAACGGTCTGCAGCGTTGTCGGCTTCGAGGGTGAACTCGTGTTCGACGCGACCAAGCCCGACGGCACGATGCGCAAGCTGCTGGATGTATCGAAGCTCGGCAACATGGGATGGCTTGCATCGACGGGGCTCGAGCAGGGCATTCGCGCGACCTACCAGGACTTCTTGCAGCACTACGAGGTGCTGAGCCAGCAGCCGGCTCACGCATGAGGCCGGCGGTGCCTCATGCCTCGTGAAGTACACGCTACCAATAGGGATAACTAGAACATGAACGCCAGGGTCACCATTTTCCATAATGTCGTCTGGTCGCGGCATAAAGGCGCGGTCTTGTCTGCGCTGCACAATATTTCAGGCTCGGGGTCGATCAAGTATTCGATGGTGCAGATCGCCGATACCGAACATGACCGTATTGGATTTTCGGACGTGGATTATTCGTTCCACAGCTATCCGATGCGCAAGCTCTACAACGGCTGTTATGAAGACGTTCCGACCTGGCGCATGACAGCGCGCCTTACGTGGGAAGTGCTGAAGGCGAAGACGGATCTGGTCGTGCTGCCGGGTTATCACCGCCCCGAATACTGGGCGATGATGGCGGCCTGCATTCTCACGGGCAAGCGCCGCGCCGTATTCTGCGATTCCACGGGACGTGACCGGCCGCGCAAGATGCTTACGTCGATTCCGAAGCGCGTGTTCTTCTCGCTATGCGATGGTTATTTCGGCTTCGGGGAACGCAGCCGCGAATATCTGATGTCGCTTGGTGCAAAGCAGGAAAAGATTTTCATCCCGTGCCAGGCAGCAGCGTTGCCGCGTTCGTTCTCGCCTGAACGCGCGCTGGAGGACCGGATGCATTACCGCGCGGGATCGAAGCCGGTGTTCGTCTACGTGGGACGGTTGTCGCCGGAGAAGGGCATTGGCACGCTGATCGATGCGTTCCGCGGCTTGAAAGAACGTATTCCCGATGCATCGCTGCGCATTGTCGGCACCGGTCCAATGGGCGACGAACTCAAGGCCAAGGTCGCGGACATGAGCATGACGGATTCGATCACGTTCCTCGGCAGCTTGCAGGACGAGCCGCTTTCGATCGAATACTTCGGTGCGACGTGCATGGTGTTGCCGAGCATGAGCGAACCGTGGGGTCTCGTTGTCAACGAGGCGTTGAGCCATGGTTGTCCGTCGATTGTGAGCGAGAGCTGCGGCTGCGTGCCGGAACTCGTGATCGATGGTGTATCGGGTTATGCATTCCCCGCCGGTGACGTACCGGCTTTGCAACGCACGATGCTCAAGTCCATAGAAGCATTCGCCGATACCGCAGGTTCGGCGAGGCGCTGTATGGATGTGATCCAGCGTTTCGACCCGCCGTCCGCGGCCGCAAACATTGCAAGGGGCTGCGCGATGATGCTCAGCGACTGACTGCGCCATCCGCTTCCGGTTTCGACCCAACAACCAAGAGAGCCACACATGGTCGCCCCGACGCGCACGCGCCGGAGCGAGTCCCGTGAGTGATGTCTGGCATAAATCCGTTTCGCCGGAGCGCGCTTGTCCGGCGGAAGTGGAGGCAAGATGAGAATCCTAATCTACGGGCTGAACTACGCGCCCGAGCTGACGGGTACGGGAAAGTACACTGCCGAGATGGCGGAGACGCTGCAGCAGCACGGCCACGAGGTTCGTGTGGTATGCGCGCCTCCGTATTATCCGGAATGGAAAATCGCCAAGGGTTTTTCGGCGTGGCGCAATGCACGTGAAACGCGCAATCACGTGCGGATCTGGCGTGCGCCGTTATGGGTGCCTGCTCACCCGAGTGGCTTGAAGCGGATGATTCATCTTGCATCGTTTGCGGCGGCTTCGTTGCCTGCGCTTTTGAAGCAGGCAAGGTGGCGTCCCGATGTGGTGATGACGATTGCGCCGACCATGCTCAACGCGCCCGCCGCATTGATGCTCGCGAAAATGACGGGCGCTCATTCGTGGCTGCACATTCAGGATTTCGAAGTCGATGCTGCGTTCGATCTTGGCTTGCTCAAGAGCGAACGCGCGGGCCGGATCGCACGGTTCCTGGAGCGCGCGATCCTGTGCCGCTTCGACATGGTATCGACGATCTCCGACAAGATGATCGAGCGCGCGATGACGAAGGGCGTGTCGTCATCGAAGATGTTCCGTTTGCCGAACTGGGTGGACATCAGCGCGATCTATCCGTTGCAACGTGCGAACAAGTTTCGCGACGAGCTCGCCATTCCCGAGAACGCCAAGGTCGTTCTGTACGCGGGTAACATGGGGTCGAAGCAAGGCATAGAAGTGCTTGCGGGCGCGGCGCACGCGCTGGCTGGACGCGAGGACATCACGTTCGTCTTTTGCGGCAACGGTGCGACCAAAGCTGACCTGGAGAAATCCTGCGAGAACCTGAGCAACTGCAGGTTCATTGCGCTGCAGCCGGTCGAACGCCTGAACGAACTGCTCAATCTCGCCGATATCCACGTCCTCCCGCAACGCGGCGATGCGGCAGATCTCGTGATGCCGTCCAAGCTCACGGGCATGTTCGCGAGTGGGCGCGTCGTGATTGCAATGGCTCGCCCAGGAACCGAATTGCATAACGTGGTTTCATCGCGTGGTGTGGTCGTGCCGCCCGAGAATGTCGATGCGCTGGCTGCCGCGATCGAATCCCTGGTGGCCAACCCGGAGCAACGTGCAGCGCTCGGCGCAGAGGGCCGGGTGTTTGCGGAACTGCATCTGTCGCCGGCGTGGGTGCTCGGACGGCTCGACGACAAGTTGCGCACGCTCCGGGGAGAACGTGCCGGCGTGCGGACGGTGGAGCGCAAGGACGTCAAGACGGGAAATTCAGGGGTTGCCGCACCCAAGGCGAGTGCCGCGGTGAAGCTCGTGGAGATCGAGAAGATCGATTGATGTATGCCGGATTTTCAAGCCGCCCAATGCATGTTTGCCGGGCGGCTTTTCTATTTGCTGCGGGTATGTTCGTCTTCAATACGGCGACTTGTAGATCTCCATTGGCTTGCGTGCAACCTTGACGCCGTTCGCGCCGTACACGGATTGTGCGGCGGTATCGGGCGTGGCGACGATCTTGCCGTTCGCGTCCTGTACCCGAGCGCCGCGTTTCATGACGACCGTGCCCGGCTTGACAAACGATGCATTGGTTTGCGCGGGGTCCGCATTGTTGTTCATCATGGTCTCGGCAGATGTGGTGGCGGTGCCCGCTTTCGCGCCGTTTTTCGCGCCGTTGCCATTTGCGTTCGGCGCCTGGCCGTAGGGATCGGCATACCCGGCATACGATGACGGGCCCCCCAGCAGCTTGTCTTCGGCCGCGTAGTCACGCGTGCCA